>CAYXZT010000020.1:0-15954 GCA_964469915.1 uncultured Gammaproteobacteria bacterium | reverse complement strand
TATTACTTGCTGTAAAACAAGACGTAAAGTGTTGGTTTGCGGCTATAATTAGCTCTCTGTTATATTTCTTTATTATGTATGATGCGGGCTTGTACATGGAAGCTTACCTACAAATTTTTTATATCATAATGGCTTTTTATGGGCTTCAACAGTGGAGAAGTGGTGATACTAACGCCCCTCAATTTATTGTTAGAACATGGGATAAGAGGTTGCATATCAAGGTCATTATATTAATAATTTTCATGACTTTAATCTCTGGATTTTTACTAGAAAAATACACAAATGCTATCTTGCCATTCATAGATGGACTAACTACATGGGGAGCAATAGTTGCGACATACATGGTTGCTAAAAGACTTCTTGAGAATTGGATATATTGGTTTGTTATTGATTTTATTTCTATCTTTTTGTTCATGTCCAGAGGACTTTATTTAACAGCAGGATTATTCTTTATTTATCTTGTAATAATATATTTTGGTTACATGTCATGGATAAAAATCAGGGATGATATTAGTGCAGAATCTTCACAATAATTTAGTTTTAAAAAACCATAATCTAGAGGTTATTAAAATAATTAAATCAGGCCCTGTATCTGAAATATCTATTTGTAATTTTGATAACATCAAAGCAATCTTAAGAATTGATTATCCATGTGCAAGCGAAATAAATGTAGATCGAAAAAATGAAATTTTTACACTCAACCAACTTAAAATTTTAGACAATACGCCAGAAGTTTTATTTAGTGATTTACCTCATGGAATTTTGGTGTGGAGGTATGTCGAGGGTATTGAATTTTCATTTGATGAGAATTCGAGTTCAGATCTTTTAAAAGAACTTGGAACCGAAATAAAAAAAATTCATGATGTTGATATCCCCAAAAATAAAAAAAAGTATTTTAGTAACGACATAAACTTCTATAGAAATTTACTAAATAATTTTCCTAAAAATATAATTCTCCGCAAAGGTTTTGATTTATATGACAAACTTAATAACTCTGATAATTATGTTTTTTCACATAATGACCTAAATAAGACAAATATTCTTTGGAGAAATAAGTTCTTTTTTTTAGACTGGGAATACTCAAGTTTTAATCATCCTTTATTCGATATTGCTGCGATATCAAATACTTATAATTTATCTAAAGCTGATAGGCTTATTTTATTGAAAGCCTATGCAAATAATCAATCTTCAGAACTAAATGATAAAAATCTCAGAGAATGGATGCTTTTTAACCATTATTTAGAGTACATATGGAACATTTCGTTAATACAAAATGGAAAAATTGATCAGAATGCCCTTAATCTAAAGAAATCAGAGAAAAAATTAAAAAATATTATTTAAACAACAAGTATTGCGCACTCTTTAGTACTTGTTTTACTATTGTGTAAGAAATTTACATTTAAGCGGGGGGGGTTGATATGAAAATTTTATGTGTCTTATATGATGATCCAAAAACAGGTATGCCAGAAAGGTATGCTAGAGACGATTTACCAAAGTTAGACAAATATCCTGATGGAATGACACTTCCATCTCCAAAAGCTATAGATTTCACTCCTGGTGAATTGCTTGGTTGCGTATCTGGAGAACTGGGGCTTCGAAAGTTTCTTGAAGATGCTGGCCATACATTAGTTGTTACTTCTGATAAAGATGGAGATGGGTGTGAGGCTGATAAAGAATTGGTCGATGCAGATATTGTTATATCCCAACCATTTTTTCCATATTATTTAACAAGAGATAAAATGAAAACAGCGCCAAATTTGAAAATGGCTATCACAGCTGGAATAGGCTCTGATCATGTTGATCTTCAGGCTGCTATGGACAATAACGTAGATGTTGTGGAGGTAACTTATTGTAATTCCCGCTCAGTAGCCGAACACATTGTGATGATGATCTTGTCAATGGTTCGTGACTATCATACTCAGCATAGAATTGTTAAAGAGGGTGGATGGAACATAGCTGATGCAGTCCAACGATCTTATGATGTAGAAGGTATGCATATTGGAACTGTGGCTGCGGGTAGAATTGGCATTGATATGTTGAGAAAAATGAAACCTTTTGATGTGCATTTGCATTACTTTGATATACACAAGCTCTCTGATGAAATTGAAGCAGAATTAAATCTTACTTATCATGACTCTGTAGAGTCATTAGTTGCTGTTTGTGATGTTGTTAACATCAGCTGCCCACTGCATCCTAAAACTGAACATCTATTTGATGATGAAATGATAAGCAAAATGAAACGAGGAGCTTATATTATTAATACTGCTCGTGGAAAGATTTGTGATAAGGATGCTATTGCAAGAGGTTTAGAGTCTGGTCAATTAAGCGGATATGCTGGAGATGTTTGGTTTCCTCAACCTGCACCTAATGATCATGTATGGAGGACAATGCCAAATCATGGAATGACTCCTCATACTTCTGGTACATCATTGTCTGCACAAACAAGATATGCTGCTGGCGTTAGAGAAATACTCGAATGTTTCTTTGCAGGCGAGCCTATTAGAGAACCATATTTGATTGTTCAAAATGGTGACCTTGCAGGAATGGGAGCACATTCCTATACAAAGGGTACTGCTACAGACGGCTCAGAAGAAGCAGCTGAATACAAGAAATAGGTTTTAAAACTTATTCAATCTGTTTTTAATAATAGAGTCTGCCTCTGCCATAATGCCGTGGACTAATTCTTCTACTGTGGGTATATCATTGACTAAGCCAGCAACCATACCACATGACCAAGCACCAACCTCCATAGTACCCTCATGCATAATTTTTGGGTAAACACCTGCTACCTCATCAACTATATCCTCAAACCTCAATTGATCTCCGAGCGCCTTTTCTTTTTCCATTAATCTTTCTACAGCTTCATTATTAAGAACTCTTTCAGTATTTGTTAACGATCTCATAATAAGTCTTGTATCTAACTCAGATGCATTAACTATAGCTTCTTTAACATTCTGATGGACAGGAGCATCTTGGGTAGCAATAAATCTGGTTCCCATATTCATTCCTTCTGCGCCAAGTGACATTGCAGCGACTAAGCTTCTAGCATCTGCCATTCCACCAGATGCTACAAAAGGGATTTCAAGCTCATCAGCAGCTCTAGGCAATAAAATAAAATTAGGAATATCATCCTCTCCCGGGTGACCTCCACATTCAAAGCCATCAACTGATACAGCATCGCAACCTATTGCTTGAGCCTTTAATGAATGTCTAACCGAAGTGCATTTATGGATTACTTTTATACCAGCGTCTTTAAGTGCAGGAAGGTATTCAGCAGGATTTCTTCCGGCTGTTTCAACGACAGGAACTCCGGCATCAATAATTACTTTTATTAATCCTGGATAATCTGGCGGAGTTAAAGATGGAAGAAATGTTAAGTTAACAGCAAATGGCTTATCAGTCATTTCTTTACATCTTGCAATTTCGTTTGCTAATTTTTCTGGAGTGCCCTGAGTGAGCCCGGTAATTGTTCCAAGTCCCCCAGCATTTGAAACTGCTGCAGCAAGTTCAGCAAATCCAACATGATGCATCCCACCTTGGATAATAGGATGTTCTATACCAAATAATTCAGTTATTTTTGTTTTCATTTTATTCTCCTATTTATCTTCCATTGGGGTTAAAAAATCTTCATATTGAACTTGTAATCTTTGCATGCCAGCTATCCATCTATCTCTGTCATTTCCTTTTCTTTTTACGTACTCTAAAACTTCATCATGCGGGGTCACTAAAAACCTCTCTTCTTCAATAGCATTTAAGACATCTTTTGCTACAACATCGGCTTCTATCATCCCATCAACGCCGGCAACACCAGGTCCATTGGCTGTCATAGCAGTTCTTACTGCTTGAGGGCACAAACATGAGACACCTATTCCCTTATTGCCATATGTAATTTTAATCCACTCAGCAAAACTAACTGCTGCTGCTTTAGTAACAGCATAACCCGCTGCTCCTAATTGAGTTAGAAGACCAGCAGCAGAAGAAGTATTCATTAGATAACCTTCTCCTTGTTCTATCATTTGAGGAAGAACATGTTTAGCAGCATGAATGTGAGATTGAACATTAACGCCCCATATCATTTCCCAATCAGATGTGTCAGCTTCAAAAAACCCAGGCTTGCCACCAATTCCTGCATTTGAACAAAATATATCTATACCACCAGCAAATTCATTTGCTTTTTCAATAACATTAATCACATCTTTTTCTTTTGAAACATCAGCGCCTACTGCCAATCCATGAACGCTTTTTGCAGTTTCTTCTGCACCACTTAAGTTCATATCAACACATATAATTGAATCTGCACCAGAGGCATGAAATTCTTCACAGAGTGCTTTACCTATTCCACTAGCGGCACCTGTAACCACAACTCTTTTATTGTTAATTTTCACAACCCCTCCCTTTGAATTTTAATTTTATGTTCAAACAGTTTATTACAAAAACTCTATCCTTAGTATTTTAAAATTGCGTCATGCATATGCATAAATTTATTGTTATTATTTAATGCTGTTATATTTAGTTAAATAATTATCATGAAAAACATCGTAGTAATTGGATCTTCAGGCGCTATAGGAAAAGCATTTGTTGAAAGTTATATAAAAGATACTGATGTTGAAAATATTTTCTCTTTTTCAAGATCAGATCTTCCAATTAAGGATAGCAAACTCCATAGCTTTTTTATTGATATTGAAGATGAACAGTCTATTGCAAATGCTGCTAGTAAAATAGATAAATCTTCAATAGATGAAATTATAGTTGCAAGTGGAATATTGCATAACGAAGATTTTGGGCCAGAAAAAAGCATTAGAGATTTAAATGCTGATAATTTAATTAAAGTTCTCAAGGTCAATACTGTAGGACCAGCAATAATTGGAAAATATTTTATCCCTTTGCTTAACAAAAAAGATAAAAGTATTTTGGCATTTTTAAGCGCAAGAGTTGGAAGCATTTCAGATAATAAAACAGGCGGCTGGTATGCTTATAGGTCAAGCAAAACAGCACTAAATCAAATTATAAAAAATTTTAGTATTGAGCTGAGGAGAACTAATCCAAATGCAATTATTTTTGGGCTGCAACCAGGAACAGTTGACAGTAATTTAAGTGAGCCTTTTAAAAGAAATGTAAAAGAAGGCAATCTATTTACACCAGATTACAGTGTCTCAATGCTCAAAAAAATCATCAATGAAGCATCTCCATGCAATTCAGGCAGTCTGATTGCTTGGGATGGGGAAGAGATCAAGCCTTAGAAATTGATCAATAAGTAAAATAAATTAAATGAATTTTTTCGGGGGAAAGTATGAGTATTAAATATTACGATTGGTCTAAATTTCAGGCTAATACTAGGCCAAATAAAGTTGCTATAAGAGAATTAGATAACAATAAAATCTATACTTATGGAGAGCTAGATAAGAGGTCTTCAGAGCTTGCAGCTCACTTCCAGAGCTCTGGTTTAAAAAAGGGTGACCGTGTAGCAATTTTATCTTTAAATTGTTCGGAATTTTTTGAGCTTGAATTTGCATGTGGAAAGATTGGTGCGATTGAGATACCTCTAAATTGGAGATTAACTAAGCCAGAACTAAATTATATTTTAAATGATAGCGAGCCAGAGGTTCTTATTTATGACATCCAGTTTGAAGAGATGGTTAAGGAGCTTAAGGAAGAATGCAATATTCCTCAAATTATTGCTCTTGATCAATTTAACGAAAATAGTGAGTATGAAGAGATTCTTTCAAGTTCTGATGGGCTCTATGTTCAGGAAGAAGTTGATCTTGAAGACAATATAATGATTATGTACACATCTGGAACGACAGGACATCCAAAGGGTGCAATGATTAATCATAAAATGCAGCTTTTCAATGTCATTAACTTAGGCATTTCTGCAGCAGTTTCTCCAGAATCAGTGCATCTAGTTGTCTTGCCATTATTTCACACCGGTGGCATGAACTGTTATTCAAATCCAATACTCCATGCAGGTGGCGAGCTAATACTATTAAAAGAATTTGAACCAGGAAAGGTTCTTTCAATTATTGGAGATACTAATTATGGGGTCACTCATTTATTTGCTGTTCCAGCACCTTATCAATTTATGATGAATCATCCTGACTTTGATTCAACAGACCTGTCTGGTGTTAAGTATGCCGGGGTGGGAGGCGCTCCTTGTGCAGAAGCTATTCTTAAAACATATATTAGTAAGGGCGTTTCAATGCAGCAAGGCTGGGGTATGACTGAAACCAGTCCTGGCGCAACTGGCCTTGAATCATCTGAGGCAGAAAGAAAAATAGGTTCTGCTGGAAAGCCTCTTTTACATACTGAAGTAAAAGTTGTTGGAGAGGATGGCAAAAGTCTTCCTGCTGGAGATGTTGGCGAGATTTATATAAAAGGACCAAATATAACTCCAGGCTATTGGAGAAAAGAGGAGGCTACTAGAGATGCTTTTGAAGACGGTTGGTTAAAGACAGGTGATGCTGCATATTTTGATGATGAGGGTTTTTTATATATAGTTGATCGTTGGAAAGATATGTATATCTCAGGCGGAGAAAATGTTTATCCTGCCGAAGTTGAAAACGTTATCTATCAATTACCTCAGATTGCTGAGGTTGGCGTCATTGGAATTGAAAGCCCTAAGTGGGGTGAAACAGGCAAAGCTTTCGTTGCTTTGAAACCAGGCCATGATTTATCAGCAGAAGAGGTTATAGACCATTGTCTAAAGAACTTAGCTAAGTATAAAATCCCTGAAGCAGTTGAGTTTATTGAAGCGCTTCCAAGAAATGCAACTGGTAAAGTTCTTAAAAGAACATTAAGAGATGGCTAATTTTAATTAAAGACAAAAAAAACCCAGCATATGCTGGGTTTTTTATAACTACTTAAAGTTATCTAATGCTAGGCATTAGAAGATTCTTTAACAGCAACATTCCATATAATTAAACCAAATAGAATCTTGTTAACAAAGTCAGCAAGGTTATAGATAAGGTTTAAGTTAAGAGCTGATCCACCGTCACCCATTAGGTAACCTGTGAAATAACCTACAGGATAAATTGCCCAACCAAAGATGATGATATACATCATTGTGTTGTAAGCTGACTGTACAGCAGGACTTGCAGTATTACATGCAGATTTTCCTTCACCAGCCCATAGTTCATAAATCATATATACCCATGCTAAACATCCAACGATGAATGCAGGCCAAGCCGCCATTATTCCTGCTTCACCCATGTAACCAAACACAAGCATCACAAGAGAACCAACTAGCAATTTCTTAAATAATGAACCAGCAACATTAGTAGCTGCAGCAAGTATTAGATAGAACTCACATATTAGTAAAGGTACAGTTAATAACCAGTCGATGTATCTAAAGACAGTAGGCGAATCACCAGTTTCTATCCATACACCTCTCATGTACATATAATGCCAAAAAGCAATACCAGTAACTAAACCAGATACTGTTAATGAAGTTTTCCATTTTGCAGACACTCTATCTCTTTCAACAAAGAAGAATACAGTAGACGCTAATAGAGCAGCAGTAACTAACCAGAATGAAACACCAGTGTAGTCACTAGCATCAAGATCGCCACCGCCAGCAGCAAATGTTGGAAGCGCGATAACACTACCCAATATTAGTAATAATTTCATAAATAACTCCTATAATAATGAATAAGAGGCATTATTGCCTCCCCCCTAATTAAATATGAACCTTAATATTAACTAATATTTTTAAAGTATACAAATAAAAAGCATCTATTTTTTTTACTAAAATTTGCAGCTAAAACACAATGTTTTTTGTTAATAGTTATTTTGATTAATGTTAATAGTTTAGTATGATTGGAATTATGAGAGTTGCAATTTACCCAGGTTCATTTGATCCAATTACCTATGGGCACATGGATATCATTGACAGAGGATGCGGTCTTTTTGACAAAATTGTTGTTGCTATTGCTAAAAGTGAATCGAAAAACCCACTTTTTAGTCTTGAAGACAGAATTAACCTAGCTCAGTCAATTTATAAAGATAACGATAAGGTTGAGGTTGTTGGCTTTCCAAGAAAATTAACTGTTGATCTGGCAAAAGATTATGGAGCTTGTGCAATCATTAGAGGCTTGCGTGCTGTTTCAGATTTTGAGTATGAGTTTCAACTTGCAACAATGAATAGATCGCTTGCACCTGATATTGAAAGCATATTTTTGACCCCTAAAGAAAGTTTAATATATGTATCATCCAGTCTTATTAAAGAGATATCAGACTTGAAGGGTGACATCTCAAAGTTTGTGCACCCCACTGTTGCCCAGGCACTCAGAGCTAAATTAGATACCTAGTTCTGACAAGACTTACAAAAAAAAGTAGCTCTTTGATTAATAACTATCTTGCTAATATTCTCGCAACAGTTATTACAACTTTCATTCTCCCTGCCATATACATTTAGCTCAAATTTGAAATATCCAGGACTGCCATCAGCTGAGTAAAAATCTTTTAATGTAGTGCCACCAACATTTATTGCCTTTTTAAGTATCTTCTTTCCTGAGGCTACTAGTTTTTTGCATTCATTTAAATCTAAATCTTTAGCATCTCTTAATGGAGAAATAGACGATAAAAAAAGGCTTTCTGAGGCATATATATTCCCAATACCCACAACATTTTTTTGATTCATTAGGAAGCTTTTAATATTAGTTTTAGAGGTTCTACATGCAGTATAAAAACTTTCAGCATTAAAATTTTTAGATAATGGCTCAGGCCCTAAGTTTTTTATTAGTTTATGTTTTTCGTAATTAGAGGTGATATGCATGGAACCAAATCTTCTAGGATCGTTGTATATTATTCTCTCATCATCGAAGATTAACTCTACATGATCATGCTTAATAAAAAAATTTTCATTATTTTTAGCTATTCTTAAACTTCCAGACATACCAAGATGAAGAATGATGTTTTGTCCATTAGATAAATGAAATATTAAGTATTTAGCCCTTCTTTTTAAGCTTTCAACCGTTTGTCCTATTGTAAGAGATTCAAAATCCTTTGATATTTTCCATCTAAGATTTCGATTATAAATTTTTACTTCATGGATTTTTAAGCTCTGAAATTTTTCAATAGCTCTCAGAGTTGTTTCAACCTCTGGAAGTTCAGGCATTTTTTAATTCAATAGGTTATTTATTTTTACAATATCAGCAGGAGTAATTGTTCCTGATGCTAGTGAAAGTTTTAGATTTGAGAGAATGTAATCATACTTTGCATTAGCTAAGTTTTTTTCAGCGCTATATAGGTTCTTCTCTGCCTGTAAAAGGTCAACGACATTTCTAGTTCCTACCTTATAGCCAACCTGTGTTGCCTCTAAAGCACTGGTTGCTGAGACCACAGCTTGTTTCTGCGCATTCACATTTGCAACTAAAGTTAAAACATTTGAGAACTGAGACCTAACTTCTTGAATAATTCTTCTTTCAGTAAATAGTGTATTTTCATTTGCTCTTTCATACTGAGAGTATGCTTGCTTTCTTCTTGAGTTTACTGCTCCTCCTTGAAAAAGCGGCATACTTAGCTGAATAGAATAATTCCTTCTTCCTGTTACAGAGGGAACAGGAATGCCTTGGCCATCAATGTTGAAACCTTCATAATTAAACTGATTTGTTTCTGACTCTGACTGACTGCCTACTATGTCAATTTTAGGTAAGTGATTTGAAGCAACGCTCCTAGCGCTACTTTTTGCAGCCTTTTTTCTTAGATATGCAGCTTTCAACTGATAGTTATTTTCTAGCGCTAACTCAACCCATTTTTCTTTTGAATTTGGAGTTGGTAATTCAATTAAAAGACCATCACCGAGTTCATTTAAGCTAAATATCTCTCTACCTATGAGTGCATTAAGTGATTCTCTGGCTGAATAAAGAGAGCCTTCAGTTCTAATTCTAGATGCCTTGCTAAGATCATATGCAAGTTGAGCTTCTTGAACTCCAGTAATGGCTGATAAGCCAACTTCAAACCTTTGTTTTGCTTGATCAAGTTGTTTCTTTATTGCCTTTTCTTCAGAAATAGCAGCATTTAAATTATCAATAGCTCTCAAAACACCAAAATATAATTCTGCAGTTCTAACTAAAAGATTTTGTTGTTCAAAAGCAAAATCAGCCTCAGCAGCATCCGTGAGTGATTTTGATTGTCTATACTGGAACCAGGTATCTAACCTAAATAATGGTTGAGATACTCTAGCTGATGTTGAAAAAGAATTATATTGTTGTTGAAGTTCTTTATTTTGATAGTACTCATTCCAATTTGTAGACCCACTTAATGTCAAACTAGGTAATAGTGCAGCACGTCCTTGTACTTTTAATTCTTTGTCTGCTAAATATGAATATTCAGCAGCCTTAAAGGTTGGATCATTATCCAACGCTTCATTATAAATATCTAAAAGACTTTCAGATGAAACATTCCCAGTAATTAGAAGGGCTATAAATAGTTTGGTATAAATTTTCATGATTATATTTTAACCTATTAATAATGTTTGCAGTGCAAACATTTAATTTTTTTTAGTTATTTAGATTTATTTTATATTTCTTAGAGTAGAATAACTTTAACAAGTTCAATAAATTTTTTATAAAAAAGGCTTATAAAATTGGCTAAAAATTCATATGACGCTCAGGCAATTGAAGTCTTATCTGGACTGGACCCTGTAAGAAAAAGACCTGGAATGTATACTGATACTTCCAACCCAAATCATCTTATACAAGAGGTATTAGATAATTCTGTTGATGAAGCTCTATCAGGATATTGTTCAAATATAAAAGTGTCTGTGATGAAAGATGGTTTTATAAAAGTATCTGATGATGGCAGAGGAATGCCAATTGATGAACATCCAGAACATAAAGTATCTGGTGTTGAACTTATTCTTTGCAAACTTCATGCCGGAGCAAAGTTTTCTGGGGATGACTATAATTTTTCTGGTGGTCTTCATGGTGTTGGCGTGTCTGTTGTAAATGCCTTATCAGATGAGCTTGAGGTTAGGGTTAAAAGAAGTTCCAAGGAATATCAAATTTCTTTTAATAATGGAGAGAAGGCCAGTGAACTTGAGCCTATTGGCGATGTTGGTCCAAGAAATTCTGGAACGTCAATAAAATTTAAGCCCAATCCATCATATTTTGAAACTACAGAAATTCAAATTAAAAAACTTAAACACCTTCTAAAAGCAAAAGCGGTACTTTGTCCTGGGCTTACAATAGATTTTGTAAACGAAAAGAAAAGCGATGATAAGCAAAGATGGTATTTTGAAGATGGTTTAAAAACTTACTTGATTGAGTCATCTGAGGGTGCTGATCTTATTTTGCAAGACTCCATAGTCTGCTCTAAAAAATCTGACGCTCAAGAACTTGAATTTGCTGTGAATTGGTCTTTGAGAACACCAAAAAATAAATTAGATGAAACTTATGTAAATTTGATTCCAACTGCGCAAGGAGGATCTCATTTAAATGGCTTCAAATCTGGAATATTGGATTCTATAAAAGAGTTTTGTGATTATAGAAATTTATTACCAAAAGGACTCAAAATAAATGCAGACGATGTTCTTAATAGTGCAATTTTTATTATTTCTTCTAAATTACAAAATCCACAATTTGCAGGTCAGACCAAAGAACGGCTAGACTCAAAAGATCATATGTCATTTGTTGCTAGCACAACAAAAGATATTTTAAGCATCTGGCTCAATACTCACACTGAAGAGGGTGAAAAGATTGCAGAGCTTGCAATAATGTCTGCGCAAACTAGAGCTAAAGTATCAAACATTGTCGAAAGAAAAAAAACTTTTAGAGGGCCTGCTTTGCCAGGTAAGCTTTCTGACTGTAACAGTCAGGACCTTAATGAAACTGAACTTTTTTTAGTTGAGGGAGATTCAGCAGGTGGCTCAGCTAAACAAGCAAGGGAAAGATCATTCCAGGCGATAATGCCGCTAAGAGGTAAAATCTTAAATACTTGGGATCTAGAGAGTACTGAAATAATTAAGTCTCAGGAAATTAAAAACCTTTCTACCGCAATAGGTGTTCTTCCAGGCAATAATGATCTATCTTCTTTAAGATATGGAAAAATTTGTATATTAGCTGATGCAGACTCAGATGGGCTGCATATCGCAACCTTGCTATGCGCATTATTTTTAAGACATTACAAATCTTTGGTTCAAGAAGGCAGAATATATATATCTATGCCACCCCTTTACAGGATAGATTCTGCTAAGGATGTACTCTACGCACTTGATGACAATCAACGAGATGAGATAGTTGCAGAATTTAAAAAGAAAAAAGGCAAACCAAAAATTAATATCCAAAGATTTAAAGGGCTAGGTGAAATGAACCCGCCACAATTAAGAGAAACTGTTATGGACCCACTTACTAGACAACTAGTTCAGCTGTCAATTAGTTCAAGCGATAATGCCAATTCTATGATGGACTTACTTCTTTCAAAGAAAAATGCTTCGGCAAGAAAGGAATGGCTTGAAAAGAAAGGGTCTTTAGCAAAAATATAAATATGAAAGAACAAGAGCAAATTAATTCCATAAGCCTTAAGCAATATGCTGAGGAGTCTTATTTAAACTATGCAATGTATGTCATTCTTGATAGAGCTTTGCCTAACATTGGTGATGGCCTTAAACCCGTTCAAAGAAGAATTCTATATGCCATGTCTGAACTTGGACTTGATGCAGGCTCCAAATATAAGAAATCCGCTAGAACTGTTGGAGATGTAATAGGTAAGTTTCATCCTCATGGAGATGGCGCTGCATATGAAGCAATGGTTTTAATGGCTCAAAATTTTTCATTTAAATACCCTTTAGTTGATGGACAAGGCAACTGGGGGTCTCAAGATGATCCAAAATCATTTGCTGCAATGAGGTATACAGAATCAAAGTTAACTAAATTTGCAAACCTATTAATTTCAGAGCTAAAGTCAGGTACTGTAGATTGGCAGCCAAATTTTGATGGCTCTCTCTTGGAGCCTGTTATCTTCCCTTCTAAACTCCCATCCATTCTACTAAATGGGACTTCTGGAATTGCTGTAGGTATGGCAACTGATATTCCGTCTCATAATATTAATGAGGTTATAGATGCAACAGTTCATCTTCTTGAAAACCCAAAATCAGAATTAGCTGATTTATTAAAAATAGTTAAAGGCCCTGATTTTTCTAATCACTCTCCAATAATAATAAGTGCTGAAGAGTTAGAAGAAATTTATTCTACTGGAAGAGGAGGTTTTAAAGCACAAGCTTTTTGGCAGCAAGATAAAAATCAAATCATAATTAATGCCTTACCTTATCAAGCGTCAGGCTCAAAAATTTTAGAACAAATCGCTGACCAAATGGTAAAGAAGAAAATACCAATGGTTGTTGACCTCTCGGATGAGGGAGATCATAAAGAGCCAGTAAGGTTGGTTATTACTCTGAAATCAAATAGGGTTAATGCAGAAGATGTTATGAATCATTTATTTGCATCAACAGATTTGCAGAAAAACTATAGAGTTAATATGAATCTGATTTCACTTAAAGGCGGGCCAAAAGTATTTTCTTTAATCGATTTACTCAAAGAATGGCTTGTTTTTAGAAAGAATACCGTTATAAGGAAACTAGAACATAGGCTAGATCAAGTTAATGATCGGCTTCATATTCTTGAAGGTTTGCTAATCGTTTATTTAGACTTGGATAAGGTCATAAAGATTATTAGAGAATCAGATGAACCAAAGAAAGACATTATTAAAGCATTTAAATTATCCGACATCCAAGCAAATGCAATTCTTGAAATTAGATTAAGGCAATTAGCTAAACTTGAACAAATCAAATTAGAACAAGAAAGAGATACTCTGCTAGCCGAGCAAACAGATATAGAAAAAATTCTAAGCTCAAAGACAAGGCTTAAAACTCTGATTAAAAATGAACTATTAGAAATTAAGGAAGAGTTTGGAGAAGAGAGAAAATCACCTATTAAAGAGTTATCTGAAGCAAAAGTTTTCTCAGAAGAAGAAACGCTAGTTACTGAGCCAGTTACAGTAGTATTATCAGCTGCAGGCTGGATTAGAAGTGCAAAAGGTCATGACATCGATCCCAGCTCTCTTTCTTATAGAGGAGAAGATACTTTACAAGACTTTGGAAGAGGAAAGAGTAATCAGGTTTCAGTATTTCTTGATTCTAATGGCAAAGCTTATTCGCTTCCGACTCATTCTTTACCATCTGCAAGAGGAATGGGAGATCCTATTTCTGGAAGAGTGTCGGCAGATTCTGGTGTGAAATTTATTTCGACATTAATAGGTAATGATGATGATAAATTTATGATTATGAATACAGCTGGCTATGGTTATATTTCTGAGTTTAAGAATATGATTTCAAATAAGAAGTCAGGTAAGGCATTTATGAAAATTCCACATGATGCTGAGCTCTTAAAAGCAATTAAAGTAAGAAATGATCATATGTATATTGCAGCAGTATCAAATATAGGTAGATTGCTTATTTTCAATATTGATGAGCTGCCAGTTCTCGGTAAAGGAAAGGGTAATAAAATCATAAACATTCCTACTGCAAAATTTATAGCTAAAGAAGAATTAATGACTCATGCGCAACTTTTATCAGAGGCAAGCTCACTAAGAATAGAAAGCGGTAAAAGATTTTTAACATTAAAATTGAAAGATCTCGAGAACTATATTTCAACAAGGGCTAAGAGAGGAAACATGCTTCCACAAGGATATAGAAAAGTAGATCAAATGATCGAAGAAGTTGAGTTAGAAACTACAGAAGATCAATAATCGCTTCTTCAAATATCTTTAATCCATCATCAATTAGCTCATTTTCTATAATTAAACTCGGTGAAAACCTTACTGTAGTAGGGTTTGCCTTCAAGATCATCAGGCCTTTGTTGTGAGATTGATTTATCAAATCATCAACCTCAATATTGCTTTGTTTATTTAGCTCAACTCCAATCCAGAGCCCAGCAGAGGTTATTTTTTTAAAACAGTTGTACTTAGCATTAATTGTTTCTAGTAATTTAAGAAATCTAGCTTCTTTCTTTCTGACTTGATTTAAAAATGATTTCTTTGAAGTTATATCTACAACCTTACTTCCAATTGAGCATGCTATTGGGCCGCCACCAAATGTTGTGCCATGTGATCCAACGGTCATGAATTTTGATATTTCATTAGTTGTAAGGACTCCGCCTAATGGAAAGCCATTAGAGATACCTTTAGCAAAACAAAGAATATCTGGCTTAATATTAAACTGCTCATAAGCAAAAAATGTTCCTGTTCTTCCTATGCCTGATTGAACTTCATCAATAATGATTAGAGTATTATATTTCTTTGCGAGCTGCTTTATCTTAGTGATAAATTTTTTGTTGGCCTTTGTTATACCAGATTGCCATTGCACTAACTCAAGAATCACAGCAGCTGTTTTGTCAGAAAAAATATTTTCAAGATTATCAATATCGTTATATGGATGATTTTTTATACCCTTTGGTAGAGGTGCAAAACCATCAATAAGATGTTTTGCTTTAGCCAATGCAATACCCAACATAGTGCGACCATGAAATGAAGTTGAAAACGATACTATTTCATTTTTATTCTTATTAATTTTAGAGTTGCAAAATTTTCTTGCTATCTTGACGGCAGCTTCAATGGATTCAGCACCAGAATTACAAAAAAAGACCTTATCAGCAAAAGAGTTTTGACATAGTTTTTTTGCAAGAGTAACTGATGGTTCGTTGATGTATAAGTTTGATAAATGCCAAAGTTCTCCAGATTGTTTTTTAAGAATACTTGTCAATTCTTTATTGGAATGGCCTAAATTCGTAACAGCAATTCCTGCTGTAAAATCAATATACTTTTTATTTCTTAAATCCCATACAAGAGAACCACTTGCTTTTTTTACAACAAAATTAGCAGGTGCATAAAAAGGCACCATATAATTAGCATATTCATTAATTATTTTTTTCATAAATATATTGTATCGTGGTTTCAGTTCAAAAA
>CAYXZT010000019.1:0-16422 GCA_964469915.1 uncultured Gammaproteobacteria bacterium | reverse complement strand
ATTTATTATCTTCAGTGTTCCAAAAAAATATGTTCTTTAAATATATATATTCTCATCTAGCGATAAAGGAATTATTCGGGGAAATTGTATTGATAAGATTGAAAGTATTAATACAATACCTGCATCTAGCAACATCTCCCCCCTATTAGAATTTGCTAGTTAAAATGGAGGACCTAGTCCTCCATTTTTTATAAGCCTACTTTCATAGACTCAATTTTAATCTTGGTAGCTTTAAGTATTTTTTGACTCTCAGCATCATCTCTTTCATCAAGCAATTTTTCAATTTGTAATAGAGATTTATCTATTGAGCCCCAAAGACCATCTGTTCCATTTCTCTCGTCTATTAAATCCTCATACCTTTTCTTTATATCATCAGGTATATCCGTTGAATATTCGGTACAAATTATTCTTTCTGCAAAAAGCCTTAACCTTTCATCTTCAAAGTTTCTAGAGATTTTTACTAAATGATTAAGGTCCTTAGACATATGGAATTCTTGCATTAAATCTTTATCTTTATATGAAGGAAAGCCACCAGAGTATATAGTCCCTTCAATATATTCAGACTCAGGAAAACTCATCATTCTATCTTCCATAGCTTGAGATACTTTTTGTTGAAAATCTTTATTTGATCTGACTAAATCTGCTCTTCTTTGTAATTCAGCAAATTCTATATCGAAAACATTTGGGTTTTTAAGATAATTTGAAGAACATATAGGGATTGTTTTATTAATTTTATATTTTTTTAAAGGGCCGTCTCTCCCCTTTGATTGAATTAGTTTATTTATTTCTGTGAAATCTAAATCAAGTATATCTTCAGGATCATAGCTTAGATCATAGAATACAATTTCATTAGGTCTGCTAGCATCGGCGCCACATAAAATAACTGGGTACTTGAACGTATGTCTTCTATGAATCTCTCCCAATGCTAAAAATTCTTTAGAATAAAGTAAAGATTTAATTCCAGGCTTAGTTGAAATATTTATAAAGGATTCAAATACCTCAGGTAGTCTTTCTTTGATAATTCTGCACATCTCAATCATAAGATTGCAGTCAGCTATAGCGTCATGGGCGTCACCAGCATCAATACCATGCTCTATGGCTAAATGCTCTAGCTTATAACTAATACCTGGCCCACCTTCAAATAAAGGCATAGATATTTCATCAGAAAAAAATGCAGCAATATTATGAATCATTAGCATTAAATCTAATCTTCCATTTCCATTTGTATTCGTTGTATAAGGCTCTAATAAGTTCCAAAAAAACTGTCTTCTAACCAATTCTTCATCAAAAGCATGTCCGTTATACGTTATAAATACTGATGGGAATTGAGCTGACCACTCTTTCCATTTCATTTGAAGCTCTTTCATCATTTGATAATGAGATACATTTGAATGGAAGAGATCTATTTTTTTATTAGTAATCATTGCCATTGGTTGGGGTATAACCCATGGTAAAGGGGCACAACCAATATTCTGTTCATCAACTGTATCTAAAGAGCTATTTGTTAAAACAGAGCCGCATTGTAGGATTTGACTAAAATCTTTCTGAATTCCTGTTGTCTCAGTATCATAAAAGACTAAGTTTACTTTGCTAGTCAAAATAAATTTAGCTTCTAGATATGTGAGATGATTCTACGCCTGAATCTTTAACGATATATTTACCAAGCTCATGTCTTGCAACTGCCCTTCTATGAACCTCATCTGGACCATCAGCCAGTCTTAAAGTTCTCATATGAGCATACATTTGTGCAAGAGGATATACTTGAGAAACGCCAGCTCCTCCATGCATTTGTATTGCTCTATCTAGAACATCACAACATACGTTCGGAGCAACAACCTTAATTTGAGCTATCTCACTTGCAGCTACTTTATTTCCAACAGTATCCATCATATGAGCAGCTTTTAATGTTAAAAGTCTTGCTTGATCTATTTCTATTCTTGAATTTGCAATAATGTCCATATTTCCGCCAAGTTGAACCAAAGGTTTTCCAAAGGCAATTTTTTGCATTCCATGCTTACACATCATTTCTAAAGCTCTTTCAGCCAATCCAATAGCTCTCATACAATGATGAATTCTTCCAGGTCCTAGTCTACCTTGAGCAATCTCAAACCCTCTTCCTTCACCAAGTAAAAGATTTTCTTTGGGAACTCTTACATTTGTAAATTTTATATGACCATGACCATGAGGAGCATCATCATAACCAAAAACATGCATCATTTTTTGAATCTCAATACCTTCTGAATTCATAGGCACAAGAATTTGTGATTGTCTTTGATGTCTTTGATTGTCCGGATTTGTTACACACATAAATATAAGAATTTCGCACCTGGGATCACCAGCTCCCGATGTCCACCATTTCTCACCATTAATTACATACTCATCACCATCTAATACAGCTGAGGATGCGATATTTGTAGCATCTGAAGATGCTACGCCAGGCTCAGTCATTGCAAAAGCTGAGCGAATATCTCCATTTAGTAGAGGTTTTAAATATTTCTCTTTGTGCTCATCATTTCCATATCTTTCTAGAACTTCCATGTTTCCAGTATCTGGTGCGGAACAATTAAAGACTTCTGAAGCTATGCCATAAGCACCCATGATTTCAGCTAGATGTGCATATTCAAAATTAGTTAAGCCAGCTCCATTCTCACTTTCAGGAAGAAAGAGATTCCATAAGCCTGCAGCCTTTGCTTTTGCTTTCATCTCCTCCATTATCGGTGGGACAACCCATGTTCCATTTTCATCTTTAGACTGTTCATGATAAAGAGATTCATTATGAGCAATCTCAGCTTGTATAAAATCATCAACTCTTTTTATTAAATCTTGAGCAACTGGTCTTAATTCTGACATCATTTAAATCTCCCTTTATATACTTATATTTGTTACTATTATAAGTCTGATGAATAGTATGTTTATTGATTAAACTAATAATAGCTCTATGTTAACAACAAAGCTATATCAAAAAATGCAAAATATCAGCTCATAATTATGGAAAAGAGGTAAATATGAAGATTAGTTCATTTGACTTAAATTTATTTGTTATTTTAAATGCGATTTATACTGAGGGAAGTCTCACCAAGGCTGCAGAGGTTGTGGGTATAACACAGCCTGCTGTTAGTAATGCGCTATCTAGATTGAGAGAAAAATTTAATGATGACCTATTCATAAGAACAGGCTCGGGAATGGTTCCAACCCAAAAGACAGAAAATATAATTAAAGACATTCAAAATGCACTATCACTTATGCAGCTAAGTGTTAATGAACCTGATACATTTGATCCAAAGGTTTCAAAAAGAAGGTTTAAATTGTCATTAGGTGATGTTTCTGAAGGAAGAGTCCTTCCATATATTATGAATGAAATAGATAAAAAGGCTCCAAATGTTGCCCTTGGTAGCTATGCATATAGCAGATCTGATCAGGTTCATGCTCTTGCAACAAACAATTTAGATTTTGTTGTAGACCCTGTCATTCCGGCCTCTGATGAAATTGATTCATATAAAGTTTTTGAAGATGATTGGGTTGCAATGCATAGAGATGGACATCATCTCTCTGAAATAGAGAATGTAACAATTGAAGATATCTTAAATCAACGACATTTGCATGTATCAAATAGAAGAAGAGGTTTGCATTTAATTGACTTGGAGCTTGATAAAATTGGATATAGACGTGAGGTTGCCCTTCGATGCCAGCATTTTTTAATTGCTCCTCAAATATTAAGGTCAACAGACCTTGTTTTAATGGGAACTAGAAGTTTTGCTATCGCGAACAATCTTCCTTTCATTGAAGTCCCAATAGAAATACCATCAATGGAGTATTTCTTAATATGGCACAAAAGTGACGAAGGTGATGGTGGTCACCTTTGGATGAAAGATCTTATTATTAAAGCTTTTATAGACGCTAAAAAATAGTTTTTAACCTAGCTTGTGGCCTGCGGTTTTTACTAATCCGCCATCAGATGTAATTGTTTCACCAACGGTATAAGCGCCTGCTCTAGAACATAAAAATATTGCAAGTCCAGCTATATCCTCAGGAGTACCAACTCTTTTTCTTGGATTGGCTTCTGCTATGAAAGAGTAATCTGAATTCACCGCAGATCCAAGCATAGCACTAGGATATGGACCAGGAGCAATTGCATTTACAAGAATATCTTCCTTCACAAGCTTGTTAGCAAGAACTCTTGTTAAGTGATGTACTGCAGCTTTAGATGTGCTGTAAGAATATGTTTCAAAAGCTGGAACATTTAGCCCGTCAATAGAGCCTATGTTTATAACTCTTGATGGATCATCAATTGTTGCATTTGTTTTTAGAAGTGATTTTAATTTTTGGGTTAAAAAGAAAATACTTTTTACATTAAGATCCATGACCTTATCCCATCCAGTTTCTGAGAAATCTTCTAGCGGTTCTCCCCATGCAGCACCAGCATTATTTATAAGATAATCAATACCTTTTTCATTTTCTGATATTTGTTGAACAAAATAATCCATACCATCTGTATTACTTAAATCACAAGGTATAGCAATACATTCACCATTATATCTTTCAGAAAGCTCTTTAGCTTTTTCCATAAGGGCAGGTGCTTTTCTTGCAGAAATATAAACTTTTGCACCATTTGCTAAAAAGCCAGCCGTAATCATTTCTCCAATTCCTCTTGAACCACCAGTAACAACAACTACCTTTTCGCTGACATCAAATAATTTATTAATTTCCATTTTTATACCTTATGAATTTTTTTAAAAAAGTTATTATATATTGCATTTTGATATTACTACCAATTAAAAATAATAGTATTAAATAATTATCTAGCTAAATCATATTAATACCATTGCTCTCATGTAAAATAAGATATGTTTGCGATTCATTTAACTGCCCTTTTGCTATCAATAGCTGTATTGGTTTGGGGTGCCGATAGATTTGTAGATAACTCTTCACTTCTTGCAAAAAAGCTTGGAATGAGCGAGCTTGCAATTGGCTTAACCATTGTTGCTCTTGGAACATCTGCACCTGAAATCTTTGTTGGCATATCATCAGTAATCAATAATAGTGAAGAGCTTGCTATGGGAACCGTCGTAGGTTCAAATATCTCAAACATAGCCCTTATTTTTGGTGTATCTTGTATAGGAATTTCTATAAAGCCATCTAAAACCTCACTAATCCAATTTTTACCCTTTTTTCTTGGTGCTGTTTTGCTAGGTTTAAGTTTGCAAGATTTAAAGATTGATAAAAATGAGAGTGTTTTATTTGTATTGTTATTTTTCATTTTTATCGCAATAACATACAAATTTAAATCTGCAGAAGAGCTAGACAACCAAAGCGCCAATGCTATAGAAATTAAAAGGGTTGCTCTACTTCTTGCAATTGGATTGACAGCATTAATAGGTGGGTCACATTTTGCCGTCGTACACGCTGAAATATTGGCAAAAATGCTGAACGTTCCTCAATTAATTATAGGATTAACCGTGATTGCAATCGGAACCAGTCTTCCTGAACTTGCGGCAACAATATCAGCAATAACTAAAAAGAAGAATGATATGGTTATTGGTAATGTTATTGGTTCAAATGTAATGAACATAGCACTAGTGGTTCCAATAATAGGATTTTTCTCAAATACACTTCTGCATGAAAACATTTATTCCAGAGATTTTCTGGTAATGTTAATGGCAAGCCTACTTTTTATAGTAATTGCATCATCATACTCGTCTAAATTTTTTGGAATAAAAATTATTAGATTTATTGGGTGCAGTTTTGTTTTAGGATATTTTGTATATATTCTAAGTATTAGTAATTTGATTTAGATTTATTTAAAAAATTTAATAACCATAAACCAATTATCACGGCGCATACCTCAAATATAAAAAAGCTATTATAAAAAGTTGGCATATTCGGCAATAAAGATGAGATTATTCGTCCTGATGCTATTGAGCCTGTTAATAAGGTAAGTAACTTTATTCCAAATATTCCAATATCTTCTTTAAAAATTCCAATGATACAGACTGATCCTATTCCTAAATTTAAACCGCCATACAAGCCAGCTATTTCAGAATAACCTATGTCAGAAATTACACTCAAGCCAACTGCTGACATAAAAGAAGATGTAAAGTCTGTATTGACTAATAAATAAGAATCTAGAATTGCCCAAATACCAATTAACAGATAAGTTATTCCCATAAAAAACAAATAAAATCTTATTAACAAAATCATACGAATGTCCTCAGTAAAAGTTATTGCAATGGCAATGATATAATTCTCAGTTAAATTTAATATTAAATCAACATGACTAAAAGACATTTAAAAAAGTTACTACCTCTAATTACACTATTTATGACATTTAACTTAGCCTCAAAAAACATATTACTCTCACCAAATGATAAGTTGAGTATCCCCCTTCCACTTCCATACAATGGCTCTATTTATTCTGAAGAAGATATTAAAAAATTTATGGAATCTTCGATTCAAAAATCTAGACAGCCAGTAATAATATTTGGAGGAAACTGGTGCCCAGACTGTAGAATTTTAGATGGTACCTTACAAATACCTACAATACAGAAATTTATAAATGCTCATTATGATGTGATGCATATTGATGTTGGCAGATATGATAAAAATATGGAGCTTATGGATTTTTTTGGAATTGTTAAAGAAAAGGGAGTTCCAAGGGTCTTGGTCTTTGATAAAAAAAATAATTTACTCAACAGTTCTACTACCAAGGAATGGACTACTGCAAGAGAAAGAAGCTCACAAGATATATTTAATTATTTCCAAAGGTTGGCTATGTGACTAATATTTGAAATGTTTGATTTCTTCTCCACTTTTACCTATATCAGTCATAGCCTTGATACCAATTTCAAGGTGAAGATCTACCCATTTTTGAGTTACTTGTTGATCTGAGGTCTCGGTTTTTACCCCTTCTGGGGTTAATGGAACATCAGAAACTAAAAGAAGAGCGCCTCTAGCAATTTCATTAAAATGTCCAACAGAGAAGACAGTAGCTGTTTCCATATCAACACCGATAGCAGTTGTTTTTTTAAGTCTTTTTAAAAATCTTTTATCATGTTCCCAAACTCTTCTATTCGTGGTGAAAATCACACCAGTTCTATAGTCGCTTTGCTTTTCAACGATGATATCAGAAACAAATTTATGTAGCTTGAACGATGGTAGAGCTGGCACCTCAGGAGGAAAATAATCATTAGAAGTACCATCACCTCTAATTGCTCCTATTGGCAAAATAAAGTTACCAATTTCTGAAGAATTCTTTAATCCACCGCATTTACCAAGAAAAAGAACACCTTTTGGTTTTACTGCAACCAGTAAATCCATAATAGTTGCTGCATTTGGTGAACCAATTCCATAGTTAATAATTGTAAGGCCATCAGCGTTTGTTGATGCTTGCATAGCCCTACCCTCACCATAAATTTCACATTGAAATCTTTCTGAGAATTTTGTTATGTAATCTTTAAAGTTTGTGATTAAGATATAATCACCAAACAATTCTAATGGCATTCCTGTATATCTAGGAAGCCAATTTTTTGCTATTTCCAGTTTTGTATCCATTTTTTATTATAACTTAAATTATAAGCCTATAAAATTATTCAAATTGCTTTTCAGCACTTGCGAATGCAAGATAAAAGATACCGCCAAACACTAATACGCTTGAGCAAATATGAAATATTATTGACCAAGAATTAGTAATTTCAAGGATGAAGCCTGCTACCAAAGGACCAATAATTGCTGCGATCATACCAAGACTTCCTGAAATACCAACTAATGAGCCAGTATATTCAGGCCCTAAGTCTGCATGATTTACACCAAAACCCCCAGCTGCCATGCCTGAGCAAATGTTAGTCATACATAAGAGAGAAATTATATAAAAATGCGATTCTTGAAAAGGTATCAAAAACAAACAAAAAGCTGATCCAAAAAAACCAACTGAATTTAAAACTTTTCGAACCTTAATAACTTTATATTTTTTCTTTATGAGGCTGTCAGCCAAAAAGCCTCCTGCAATTAACGAAATAACTGAAAAAATACTTGGAATCAAAATTAATAATATAAAAATACTAGAATCTAAATTTATGCCTAGCCCACCTAATGAAACAGGACTGTTAATAAACTTTGGTAAATAAGAAAGAAAAATGAAAAGAGCCCAATTGTGACAAAATGTAGCTATAGTAATCGCAATAAAAGGAAGATTTGATAATAATCTAAATATTGAAATTTTTTTGGGTAGTGAACTCGTTGGAGCTTTTTCTATAATTAGTTTTAGCTCTGATGACGATATTTTTGGATGCTCATTTGGATAAGACGTGATACCTCTTTGCCAAAAGAAAAACCAAATTACTCCCAACATTCCAAATGAATAAAAAACCCACTCCCAGGAATAAAAAGAGATAATTATTGTTGTTACAAGATAACCAAAAACAGTACCAACAGAGATTCCACTATTTGTTATGGCTATTGATCTAGTTCTCTCTTCGAAAGGAATCCATCTTGCATATAGTGCGTGCCAGGATGGGAACGTTACACCTTCACCAAGACCTAATAAAACTCTTATAAATAAAACTGCGAAAAAGCCGTTATATGCAAAAGCCGGAGTTAAAACTGTAAACAATGACCAGAGAAGAAGTCCATATCCAAGAATAACTTTGCCGCCATATCTATCTGCTAAAAAGCCGCCAATGGTCATAGTAAAGACATAACCTAGATAGAAAGATGAGAAAATAATACCAACTTGTGACTCACTCCAGCCAAACTGCTCTTGCATAGGAATAATTGCAACTGAAATATTTACCCTATCTATATAGCAAATAAAAACAGCCAAAAACGACATAAAAATAACCTTAAATCGAACAGGTATTTGCATAAAGTAAATTTTTTATAAAACTATAAAATATAGTAACTTATAAAGATTACTTTTGCTTTTTTAGTCTTTTTTCTAAGGTACTAAGATTTAAATTCCCTGGCGATCCAATAGAGTGATTATTTGTATTGGTTTCAGAGAAAGATGAAAGGTCATCACTATTTTTTATAAGGCTATATGCATCTCTAAAAGCAACACCTTCAGCAACTAATGAGTAGACCTTGTCAGTCATCTTCATATCATCATCAATATATTTTATGGAGTTAGTTTTATTGATCTTTATTGTCTTTAATAGGTTTGGGATTATTTTGAGAGACTTAAGTGAGATATTAAAACCAGAAATCAGACTTCTTTTTGTAAGTTGTAAATCTCTATGATAACCACTTGGAAGTGACAATAAGTTCTCAAGCTCCGCAGTTAGTCCCGCTAGAATTGAATAATTCGCCCTTAACAACTCTATAACATCTGGATTATGTTTATTTGGCATGATTGATGAGCCGGTTGAGTATTTTTCATTTATCTTTAATAAATTAAATTCTTGAGACAAAAATAGGCTCATATCCCATGAGAACTTTCTAATATCAAGCATAGATTGCTTCAAAGTATTTAGTATCTGCATTTCATATTTACCTCTACTATTTTGGACATACAAACTATTAACTTGAGTTCTATGGAAGCCTAATTTTTGTGTGACTAAATCTCTATTAAGAGGAATTGCAACACCATAACCAGCTGCACTACCTAATGGGTTTGAATCAATCCAATTTATAGTGCTATTAATTAAATCTACATTATCTATGAAAGATTCCGCATATGAAGAAAACCAAAGCCCCCAAGAAGATGGCATAGCTCTTTGTAAGTGGGTATATCCAGGCATTGGAATATTTTCATGCTTAATTGCTAGATCTAGAAATGTCTTAGCAATTATTTTATTTATATTTTTAAATTCAACTAAATTATCTTTGGCAAACAATCTCATTGCCACAATCACTTGGTCATTTCTACTTCTTCCTGTATGGACTTTTTTTCCTAAATCACCTAGCTCTTGAGTTAAATAAAATTCAATTGCAGAGTGGCAGTCTTCATAATGATCAGTTAATTTGAATGATCCATCCAGAAATTTCTTTTTAAGAGATTTAAGAGATTTATTTAATTTTGCAAGCTCACTTTTTTTAATTATCCCTATTGATTGAAGGCCATTAACATGTGCTATAGATGCATCAATGTCATAAGTAAATATTGATTTATCTAAAATAATATCCTCTCCGGCTAAAAAGGAGTTGATCTCTTTAGATACTTGTTTTTCTTTTGTATTCCATAGTTTTTTATTCATAATTTAGTCCTGTTAATTCACTTAAACCACAAGCTGAGTTAAGATTTTGTATAGTCTGAGTAGCAGCACCCTTAAGCAAATTATCAAGAGCACAGCATACAGTAAGATTTTCTCCAGTCTTATCTACAGTAATACCACCAACATGCACAACATGTTTATTTGCAACATCATTAATCATGGGTATTTCATCTAACACACTAATTAATGGACATTCTTTATAGTAATTTTTAAAAATTGACAAAATATCATCAACTTCAAAAACATCAATAAGTTTTATATGAGATGTTATTAAAATACCCCTAAAAAAATTACCTACATGAGGGCTAAATGAAATATTTTGATAGCAATACCTTGCCACTTCCAATTCATGAGTATGTCCAGACAAAGAATATGGAATAACATTGTTTTTAAGTTTATCTGGATTATTTTTATCATTAGACGATGCTCCAGCTCCGCTATAACCTGAAATACCAAAAGAACTTACCCTTCCAGATATAATTTTTTTTATAGGCTCTAAGGAAAACTGAATTGCAGATGCATAACATCCAGGATTACTAATGAAGTTTGTAGCTTTTGATGATGAAAGTTCTGGAATTCTATAAGACCATTTTGTATCAAATCTATGATCAGAGCTTATGTCAATAAATATTATATTTGGATAATTTTTTTCAATCATATGTACATATTTCTTAGACTCATTATTTGCTAAAGCCATAACAACAATATGAACTCCATCTAACATAGGACACGTATTTTCTAACTTTGAATAAGTTAAATTTAAAGACTTCTTATAACCTTTGACTGGGGTATCGAATGTTGATTTAGAAAAAACTTTTTCAAGTTCAAAATTTGGATGATTATTTAAAATAGAAATCACCTCTTGTCCGACATAACCTCTCCCTCCAATCATGGCAAGTTTGAATTTATTTATCATAAGTAATTGTCTCAGGTTGCTTTAGGGCGATTTTTATACATTCAGTAAGCTCATCTAAGTCACTAATTCCAATCCAGAATATATTCCAATCATTATTTTTTTGAAATCCATCACAAACATTCTTATAGAAATTATTTATAGAATTGCCCGATCGTGATCTCCAAAAAATCTTAGAATGATCGGTTAACATTCTATTCCACATAGCATTTCCTAAACCCTCCCCTCTGGCTGTTCCTTTTACAGCAAATTTATCCATATAAACTGCATTTTTATAAAAAGAAATTGCTATCGATGCTCTTTTGCAACTACTTACATAAAATTCTCTGTCAACATTTTTAAAATACTCTTTATTTAAATTTCCTTGGAATGATGACTCAAAAATAGATGTTATTTGATCCATTTTTTCTTGGCTGATATCTTTTATTTTATCTATTTGATGCCCTGCTTTTACCAAAGTTCCAAAGCCAGCATCAGTAAAAAGCTCTCGATTTAAATGAAGAGGTTTTGTAATAGATACTGAGCTGTTAGATGGAAGAAAATCTAATAATAACTTAATTTCTTTTAATTTAAGCTTCATTCCTGAATGAAGCCATTCTTCAGACATTAGCCTTTCGAAATCATCTTTAATATTAATATTTGAAATTAGCTTATTTGAGCCATCAAAGATTCCACCTATTTCACTCAAAAAAATTACTTTATCAGGTGATATTACTTTAGCTAAAGCCTGTGTAGCTTGGTCTCCATTTATATTGACTATCTGGTTACTGTCTGTGTAACCCATTGGAGCAATGACTGGAACACCTCCATCTGAAATAATTTGTTTGATTGCCTTTGTATTAGTTTCAATCACAGTTCCTACAAAACCTAGTTCTTTATCTTCGATATTGCATTTAAAAATATTATCAACCATTGAAACTGCGGATACATTTTTATTTTGCAGTGCTGATGTAATTTTATTGTTTTCAGTTTTAAAAACATCGATAGCTTCTATAAGAACTTCTTTAGAGGTTACTCTTTGTCCATTCTTAAATGAAAATTTAATTTTCTTTTCTTCTAATACCCTTGAAAGTCTTGGGCCTCCTCCATGAACAATTACAGGTCTAAGACCAACTTCATTAAGAAACACCAAAGAGGAAATTAAATTCTCAAGATCTTTTTCGATTACAGCTCCACCGACCTTAATTACTGCAAACCTGAATTCATCTGAAGAAAAACGATCTAGATACTTTCTAATTTCTTTTTCACTACTCATGCCACTAAGAAGTTTTAAGATTGTATCTTTGGTGAAATTTTGATTCATATTATTTTTTATTTATATCAGTCCAAGTTGCAGTGCTTTGACCAAGTAACTTAATAAATCCAGCTGATTCTTCAACACCCCATGAGGCAGACTGAGCATATATAGCCTCTTTGCTGACTAATATTTTCTTAGCTTCAACAGCTACTGCTTCACACTTTCCTGGTGAAAGTAACATTGTTACTTTGCCGTTCACAGGCAGTTCAATATCTTGTAAAAAATTTTCGAGATTTCTTGCTAGAGGATCAAAATAAAAGCCCCCATAAACCAATTCAACCCATTTTTTACCAACAATAGGCTTAAAAAAGTTTTGCTTATCAGTAAAAATAGATTCCTCTAAAGCCCTGTGTGCAGCCTGAAGTATTTTTATACCTGGGGACTCAAAAAGAAATCTTCCCTTAATGCCTATAATTGTGTCGCTGGCAAAAATTTCTCTCCCAATACCATACTTGCCACCTAGTTTGTTTAGCAGTCTCAATAATTCTGGGCCTTTAATAGCAACACCATCAATTTTTTTAGCCTCGCCCTTTGAAAATTCTATTACTATTTTTTTTAATTTAGAGGGGTATGTATCTGGTGTATTGCAAAGGATATAGCTTTCTTTGGATGGTTCTTTCCACTCGTCTATTTCAGATCCAGAAACAGTAGCACCCATAAGGTTTTCATTGATACTATATTTTGAGCTCATAGATGACACCTTGAAGCCTTTTTCTTCAAGATATTTCTGCTCGTATCCCCTTACATCATTAACTTTATTTTGTATTTCTCTTATAGGGGTTATGGTCTTGTATTTGCCGAATGCCTGGATTGAGAGATCAAACCTTACCTGATCATTACCCATTCCTGTGCAACCATGAGATATATATTTGGTATTTAATTTTTTACAGAGCTTTATTGCCTCAGAAACTATAAGGTACCTATCGGAACATAATGCTGGATATTTATCTTGATATAGAGCGCCAGACCAAACTAATGGCTTGATAATTTGATTCCATAAAAGATTATCAACATTTACATTAATATGTTTTTTTGCACCGAGCTCATTTGCTCTTTTGGTAATTTTTTCTTCCTCTTTCTTTGGTGTCCCACCAGTATTTACAAATATTGTATGAACCTCAAAACCTTTATCAATAAGGTATGGAACGCAGAAACTAGTATCTAGTCCGCCAGAAAAAGCTAGTACAATTTTTTTCATTTTATTTATCCTTTAATAATGTTGTTAGTAGTGATTTTTGAACATGCATTCTATTACCTGCTTCTTGTATAGCAACGCAGTAATCAGAGTCCATGACCCCATCAGTTGCTTTAATATTTCTTCTTAATGGAAGGCAATGACTAAATTTGGCATTATTGGTAATTGCCATTTTTTCTTCATCAACAATAAAATGCTTATATTGGTCTCTTATTAATTTTTCTTCAGCAGGGTTTCCATAATAATTTAATGCTCCCCAACTTTTAGCATAAACAATATCAGCATTTTTATAGCCTTGATTAATATCATGTGTAACCTGAAATGACATTCCATTTGTTTTGCAGTTTTCTTTGGCTTTATTTATATAACTCTCATGAAGTAGATAGTCTTCGGTTGGGCACAATAACTTTACATTCATTCCAAATTTACTAGCAATTAATATAGAGGAGTTAGCTACAGCTGTATTTAAAGGTTTTGGATGATACGTCCAGGTTAGAAGATAATCTTTTCCAGTTAGATCACCTAATTGTTCCTGCATTGTCAAAATATGTGCAAGCTCCTGACAGGGATGAGTGATTGTCTCCATATTAACTACAGGAACTGATGCATATTTAGCAAAGCTCTTAATAACATTATCTGATAGGTCTTCTTCTAGATTTATAAATTTAGGGAATGCTCTTATAGCTATAAGATCACAATATTCAGATAATACTTTTGCTACCTCTATGATATGCTCTTCTGCCATCTCATCCATAACATTGTTTAACTTAAATTCTATTGGCCAAGCATCTTTTCCAGGATGAAGCACTACTGCAAGTCCACCCAACTCTTGAATACCAAGCTCAAAGCTAGTTCTTGTTCTCATAGAAGGGTTAAAAAATAATAAAGCAACGGATTTATTTTTTAAATTATTTTGAAATTTATTAACCTTTAACTCTTTTGCATAATCAAGAATTAACTGTAGGTCTGATTTTGACCAGTCTTGAGTAGAAATAAAATTTTTCATAATTACCTTTATTTATATAAAAAAAAACCCAGCACAGGCTGGGTCTAATTCACAAAAGAAAGACCCAGCTATATTGCCGGTACCCGTCTTGATTGTGTATTTGTATTAAACATCGAAATTAGTATATCTAGAAATAAAACTTTGTAAACTCTTCAAAAACCTTATTTATTTATTTTAAGTGATAAATGCTTATGAAAATTTACAATAGCTTTTTCAAAAAAACCAAATGTAAGATGAGAATTTGCTGAAGTGGTAACAGTTTCTTGAATTGCTCGTGCAGCTTCTCTATCTTCACTTTGACCAGATTCATTTACAAATTTTGCATCTTTCTGTGCATCTTCAAGAGATATAACCTTACCATCTTGTTCTTCATTAAAAACTAGGTAGCTTACTGTTTTTACACTAGTTGGAGATAGCGGTTCCATTATTGTGAGACTTGTATGTTTTGACAACTTAGAAACGCTAGCATTGGGAAAGAGATGAAATACAGAGGTCGCTACTCCATTCAGACTCCTATTTTCTGCTTTAGTATTTCTGATTTTTTCTATTCTTTTAAAGGGGAAAATAACTCGAGAGTTTGGTCCATCAGTTTCAACTAAATTGATATTATTAAGGCCATATGGATAAAAAGTATTTTTGTGAAGAGACTTTATGTGATATCCCTCTAATAATGTTTCTGTTAGCAGTTTCCAATTCGTCTCATCAGTAACTTCACCATGGTCAAATAATTTTGCTTCAGCTCCAAAAAAATTTAATGAGTTATCTAATGAGCTATTTTCTATAACACCTTCTTGTTGAACATAAACAATGCCACCTTTTTCAATCGCACTAACTTCGGCAAGACCATAATCTGCATTATCAAGATTGGGAAACCCATCTTGCCCTGGTATATTTTTTAAAGACCCATCTAGGCTATATGTCCATGCATGATAAGGACAAACAAATGCTTTCTTTTTACAGCCACTCCCATTAGCCACCTTCATGCCTCTATGCCTGCAAGCATTTATAAATGCTCTTACTTGCCCATCCTCACCTCTAACTACAAGCAAAGGAGTGCCCGAAGCCCTTCTAGCTATATAACTTCCATTTTCTATTAATGCTGCTGATGGACAAAATGGAATGGGTAAGGTTTTTAGCAACGCAATTTCAGCATCAAAACGTTTTTGAGAGAAATAATTCTCTACTGGTTCTCGCCACACCTCATCACCTAGGTCTGTTGTTCCATTATCTATATGGTTGAAAATTCTCTCAATAGCTTCTTGATCGTTTAAGAAATTTTTATAAGGAGAATTGTTGATAGGTTCTTTCATATCAGGATTTATTGGTGTGCTTAATTAATAGGCTAGCATTTTATAGAAAAAGCACAAGATTGGTAGGGATGGAGGGAGTCGAACCCCCACGCCTTTCGGCACTTGGTTCTAAGCCAAGCGTGTCTACCAGTTCCACCACATCCCCAGATGAAAGCATTATATAGACTATTAATATTTTATGGAAAGGTTAATTGTAAATTTTATAAATTATAATCAAGGTTATTTTTTCTAGCTTTTTGCAACACATGTAAACCAATGGCAAAAGCAATACCTATAAAGAAAGTTGCAATTGCTAAAGTTGTATATCCGTCATAAATAAAACTAAAAATTTTTGAGATAACCATAACCATAGTTATATATAGAACAACTGTACCAATTTGTACTTTTGATGAGGAATATAAGAATCTCATTGCTAAATAACCAACCGCGGCAACTAGACCGGCATAAGTCCTACAAAAATGAGCCTCTTGAACTGTATCAGCACTAATGGGTAAAA
>CAYXZT010000018.1:0-17295 GCA_964469915.1 uncultured Gammaproteobacteria bacterium | reverse complement strand
CAAGAAGATTGGTTTCATATTTATCCTCCCAAAATTTAAGCTCATACCAAGGAAGTGTTCCATATAACTCTTCTGAGGTTTTATAAATATCTTTTTTCGCGTCACCTAATGAGATCCCTTTGCTTGCAGCAACTGCCTCAGGAACCCACTCCATCCAAAAAAGATTATCAAAATTTTGATCCAACAAAACACCATCAATATCAAGAAGTATATTTGTAACATCTGTTAATATATTTAAATGCATATTGACCATAAGTTTATACAAGCCATTTTAAACCCATTAAAAGAAACTGTCAGGGAGGCATCCAATGCAATTATGGAGGTATATCAAAAAGATACCTATGAGCAAGAAATAAAAAATGATGGCTCGCCAGTAACCGAGGCAGACAATGCTGCAAATGAAATTATCATAGAATCATTAAATAAAATAACACCCAAGATACCTGTAGTTTCAGAAGAGACATATAACAAGTACAAAGAAAACCCTGATACACCATACTGGCTCGTGGATCCTCTTGATGGGACAAGGGAATTTATTAACAAGTCTAAAGAGTTCACTGTAAATATCGCTTTAATCCAGAATGAAACAGCTGTATTTGGTGTTGTTGGCGCGCCGGCAACCTCAGAATTATGGCATGGTTCTGCTCTTGATAATGATCCAGTTTCACCAGCTACAAGCTATGAAGACAGTAGATTACGAATAGTAATGAGCAAAAGCCATCAAACAGATGCAGATAAAAATCTTTTAAGGCTATTTGAGAGTATTGGCATTGACTATGAAGTGGTCGAGAAGGGAAGCTCATTAAAGCTCTGTTCCCTAGCAGACAATCAAGCTGATATATATCCTAGGTTTGGTCCAACATCCGAATGGGATATAGCTGCAGGAAATGCAGTTCTGGCTGGATCGGGAGGGTCTGTAATTTTGTTAGAGTCAGGGAAGGCCCTTCCATATAACAAAGATGATACTATCCTAAATAGTCCTTTTATTGCGTGTCGAAATAAGGCGCTTGAGAATAGATTTTTCCCAATTGTGAGCGAATATTTCAAAAAATTGGTATAATTCACTGTTATACATTAATATATAATATAATGTATTATATTAAAAACTTATAATTATATGGGAACACAGTTACAACCATCACAGCTTAATAGTCCAGGAAAGGATATAGAGTCCTATTTGGCTTCTGTGCATTCCATACCTATTTTGACTAAAGAGCAAGAGCAAGAACTCGCATTAAGATTATATGAAGAAGATGATCTAGATGCTGCAAGACAACTAGTAATTCATCATCTTCGTTTTGTTGTGCACATTGCAAGATCATATCAAGGCTATGGGCTTCCGCTTGCTGACATAATCCAGGAAGGGAACGTTGGTCTTATGAAGGCGGTGGATAAATACGACCCTCATAGAGGCGTAAAAGTTGTTTCTTTTGCTGTTCATTGGATAAAAGCTGAGATACATGAATATATCCTCAAGAATTGGAGACTGGTTAAAATTGCTACAACTAAAGCCCAAAGAAAGTTGTTTTTTAATCTAAGAAGCAAGAAAAAGACATTAGAGTGGCTAACGAAGGAAGAGGCAGAAAAAATTGCTGAAGACTTAAATGTTGAGGTTAAAGATGTCTTGCACATGGAAAACAGGCTGTCCTCCAACGATGCATCTTTTGATGCTCCGACCTCATCAGATGATGATGAAGAAATTATGTCACCTTCACAATACCTAGAAGACAAAAGGTATGATCCAGAATTAATTGTTGCAACCTCAGAAGCTCAAGAAATTAATCATAATGATTTAACAGAGGCCCTGAAGATGCTCGATGACAGAAGTAAAGATATTCTTCAAAGAAGATATCTTGCAGATCAAAAGGCAACTCTCCACGATTTAGCGGATGAGTATAATGTCTCAGCAGAGAGAATACGTCAGATTGAGAATGGTGCTCTAAAGAAACTTAAAGCATTCATGGTAACAGCCGCTTAAATTTCATAAAACATTTCGGAATGCGTCACAAATACCTACCTTCTTTTGTAAAAAGAAGAGGCAGGATTACAAAAAGCCAAGAAGATAATTTAAATGCTCTTAGTAAATACGAGATTAAAAATTACTCACAAATAATCAACGCCAAAAAAAACTACTCAAAAGTAGTTTTAGAAATAGGGTTTGGGAATGGAGAAAATACTTTAGATCTTGCAAGCAACAATCCAGATACTTTATATATTGCCTCAGAGGTATATCTAGCCGGTATTGGATCCTTGATTGGAGAGGTTATTGGCAGACAACTTCAAAATATACTAATCACATCTGGAGATATCAGGCTCTTGATAGACAATATTAAGGAGCCAGTATTTGATGACGTGATTGTAATTTGTCCTGATCCTTGGCCTAAATTAAAACACCACAAAAGAAGAATGCTCACCAATGAATTCTTTAAGCTTGTGCATCCAAGCATTAAAGATAATGGAGAGCTATTTATGTCTACAGATGTAGAAGACTACGCAGAGTCTATCGAAGACCAACTGAAGCTATCCCAAGGCTATGCAAGAAATACTAAATCAAAGTATGAGTTATCAAGTCATACCAAGTTCCAAAGAAGAGCGATTGAAGAGGGTAGAAAAATATATTCCTTTTCTCTAAGAAAAATTAGCTGAAAATATTAACCGTATCATTCAGGAATTTATAACCGATATCCGTTGCTTTAATTTCATTTTTTTCAAGTAAATTACTAGCAATGCCATACTCTAACTTCTGTAAAAAAGACTCAGTTAAATTTATATTTCTTTTAGCAAGCTGATCAAAAGTTATTCCATCTTTAAGCCTTAGAATATTCATCGCTAAATCTATGTCATAACCATCAGAAGAAATTTTATTCTTAGATACTTTGGTGGGATTCTTAATATATGAGTTTACTTGCTTTAATTTAACCATTCTTGTTATTGAGTTCTTAGATGTTATCTTGCTGTGAGCTCCCGGGCCAAGTCCCAGAAAATCACCATACATCCAGTAGTTCATATTGTGTTTACTAAAAGCTTGATTCTTAGTCCATGAAGAGACTTCGTATTGATAAAAATTACTTCTATTAAGCAAAATCTTAGCGGAAGACTCCATTTTTTCTATCTCAGTATCTTTAGGTGTCTTAAGCTCTTTTTTATAAAAAATTGTATTTGGTTCAATTGTTAGTTGGTATAAAGAAAGATGAGAAATATCTTGTGAACAAAATGTTTTAATGTCCTTCTCAAAGGAATCTAATGTTTGCCCCATCACGCCATAAATTAAATCTATAGATGTTTTTATAGTCTTAATGCTCGAAATAATTTCAATAGCTTTAAATGCTTCAGCGGCATCATGATTTCTTTCAAGACTTTTTAAGGATTGATTATCAAAACTTTGAATCCCTATTGAGGCTCTATTAATGCCAATATTTGAAAGATCAGCTAAGTAACTTGCATCAACCTCTTTTGGGTTAAACTCAAAGCTAATTTCACAATCCTTAACAAGCATTTTATTGGTTGTTAGGACTAACAAAATTTTTTCAATATTCTTTGATTTGGTTAATGAGGGTGTTCCTCCTCCAAAGTAAACAGAAACAAACTTTCTATCTGAGATATATTCCTTTGATTCCTCTAAATCACGCAATATTGCACTAATAAGCATATCTTCATCCCCATCCTTCTTATTTGTAGATATATTAAAATCACAATAAGGACATTGTTTTTCACACCATGGTAGGTGTATATACAATGATAAGGGCGGTTTGTTGAGGTTAATTTTTTTCAAGCTCTATTAAAAATGAGCGAGCAGCAATAGCCCTATGACTAATAGTATTTTTAAGTTCTGGAGTTATCGACGCCATGGATGTTTGAGAGTCATTTGGATAGAAAATCTTATCATATCCAAAGCCGCCATCTCCTTCGCTAATAGTTCTAATTTTTCCATGAATTTTTCCAGACGCGTATATTGGCATTGGGTCATTCTCAGAATTAATGCCAACCAGAATACATACATAGTAAGCAGGCAGAGACTCTAAGTTCCTTTTCTTTAGCTCTTCAATAATTTTATTTCTATTATCAAGATCTGATGCGCCTTCTCCAGCATACCTAGCAGAATATATTCCAGGCTCAAAATTTAATCCAGGAACCACTAACCCAGAATCATCTGCAATTGTATAGAGTCCTGATTCTTTTGCTCCATGCCTTGCTTTTTTTAAAGCATTTTCAAAAAAGGTCAATCCGTCTTCAATGGCATCATTAATACCAAGTTCTGTTTGATATACCAAATCAAACTTAGTAAAAAGTTTTTTAAATTCTTTAAGCTTTCCTTCATTAGAGGTAGCTAATAAAATTTTTTTACTCTCTTCCAATTAAATATACTCCCTCTGTAGCAAATAAATTAGGAAAATAAGAAGCTAAAAAGCCTTGCGCTCTATCCGGACTTAGAAATATTTTTTTATTGATTACAAACCCTTCAGATGAGCAGAGCTTTTCAAAATCGTTAATAGTACAAAGATGGAGATTCTCTGTTTCATACCAACTAGAAGGCAAATTAGGAGTTACCGGCATTTTACCTAAAACCAAATCAACCCTGCATCTCCAGTAACCTAGATTCGGCAGTGTGACCACACATTTGTTTGAAAGTTTTAGCATTCTTCTCAAGGCCACATGAGGGTTTTTTAAGCATTGAATAGAGCTAGCCATTATTGAAATATCAAAGTTAGATGACTCAAACTCCTTAATACCTTTATCAATGTCCTGCTGGATAACTGGAACCCCTTTTTCAATACATTCTTGTATTTTCTTATGATCGATTTCGATGCCATAGCCTTGTATTTTTTTTGTATCAATGAATTCTTTTAGGAGTGACCCATCCCCGCAGCCAAAATCTATTACTTTGCTGTTATCAGGTATCCAGTCATTGATTATCTTAGATAAAGAAATAGTCATCTGGATTCTATAAAAGATTTAATAATTTCATCATATTTTTCAGAAGCGAATAAGAAGCTATCATGGCCTTGTTCGCCAGGAAGTGAAACATATGTACAATTTACATTTGTTTTCATGCCAGCAAGCTGAATTTCTTTTCCTCTTTCTGGAGGGTAAAGCCAGTCGCTTTCAAAACCTATAATTAGAAGTCGACATAAAATTTTAGACATGGCATCCTCAAGGCTTTCGCTGGCTGATGCATCATAGTTATCCATAGCTTTTGTCATAAGTATGTATGAGTTAGCATCAAAACTATCTGAAAATTTTTCACCTTTATATTGTAGATAGTTCTCTACTTCATAATCTATTTCTCCTGAAAGTTTGGAATCTGCTTTTTGGAACTTTCTTCCAAATTTTAAATTCATATGCCTTTCAGATAGATAAGTAATATGCCCGAGCATTCTGGCTGCCTTTAAGCCATTCCTAGGCTTTGTATTTTTTTCTATATAATTTCCATCAAAGAAATTAGCATCTTTCCTAATGGACTCCCTCGAGACTTCATTCATTGCTATGTTCTGGGTACTTGATTTTGCTGCTGCAGCAAAAATTCCAGCCTTGGAAAGACTGTCGGGAAAAGATATAGACCACTGTAGCGCCTGCATACCTCCGAGACTCCCACCTGCTACAAAGTGCCATTTGGTAATACCTAGAAAGTCAGTTAAAAGTTTTTGTGAATTAACCCAATCAACAACAGATACTATAGGAAAGTCCTTGCCATAAACTTTTCCAGTGCTTTGATTAATAGAGGTAGGGCCTGTAGATCCTGAGCAGCCACCTAGGTTATTTGAACACACTACAAAATACTTATTTGTATCGATAGCTTTATCTGGTCCAATAATATTATCCCACCAACCAATGCCTCCGCTCTCAGGGTCTAATCCAGCAGCATGATGGTCTCCTGAGAAAGCATGACAGATCAAAACGGCATTGGACTTATCTTTATTTAGTTGGCCATAGGATTCAATCATTAAATCGAACGAATCTAACCTAGAGCCCGATTCTAAATCTAAACCTTCATTAAAATGAATAAGTTCTTTATTGATTTTCATGTTATGAGTCTAATAATATCCTGAAGCCAACCAAGAATTACATTAATTAGTATAAAGAGAAATATTGGAGAAAAATCCAGTCCACCCATTGAGGGTATTACCTGTTTTATTGGATTAAGTATTTTATTTGATATCTCATCTATTAATTCAAGAGCTGGATTTTCATTGTTAGGCGATACCCAGCTTAAAATAACCGATCCTATTACCGTGAAAAAGATTATATCTAATGCAATTCTTATTATTGTAATAAACGCAACAAGTATAAGCACCGATGTTTCATATTGATTTGAGAATAGAAGCTGAAAGCTTGCAAATTTAAGCCCGACTGCTATTAAGCCAATCATATATAGTTGATTAGGAAAAATTGATAATTTTGAAATAGGCCTATACACAGCCAAAAAAGTTTTAACTATTGGATTATGATAATTTACCTTAAGCAAATTAAATAAAAATAAAAATACAAAACCGTAGCAAAGTATTGTCAGATTCAGATTAATTAGGTCGATTAAATTAGGACTCATTTGCGATTTCCTTTGATCTCTTTATTGCAGTTGCAATCCCTTTATCAAAGGAATTTAAAAGCTTATTTTGTTTAAAACTTCTCAACCCAGCTTCCGTAGTGCCTTTTTTTGAAGCAACTTTGTCTATTAGTTCATCTATATTGTTACCAGAAACAGATAGAGCTATACCTTCAAACATATTTACCATAGCCTGTGATGAGATTTTTGTATCATTGTTACAAAGTTTCATCAGCCTTCTTTCATAAACTTTTAGTAAATAGAAAAAATATGCTGGACCGCTTCCAATTAGGCCTGTAAATGTATCCATTTCTTGCTCTTTGCTTAATTCAACAATCATACCGACCTTATTAAAAATTCTCTTTACCTTATTGAAAGTAGTTAAGGATGAAGATAAATTGAACACCCCTGTGATACCTTTGCCAAATTGTGAAGAGGTTGTCGGCATAGCTCTGATTAACTGAATATTTTTTGATATGGAAAAATATTGCTTAGATTTAATACCGGCAACTAAAGATATCACCTTTGGATTTGTATGATTAGAACAAATTTCCTGAATTGCCAGCAATGCATCTTTTGGCTTTACTGCTAGAAAAATTAAATCCACCTCATCTTTAAAAGCTTTAGAGTATTTTTTGATACCAATTTTTTTAAGATGTTTTTGATTTTCTTTATTTCTATCTACATATAGTATGTCCTTCTTTTTATACCCCTTTGCTATCAGACCAAGGATGATTGATTGAGAAATATTTCCTGCACCAAAAAAAACTATTTTTTTCATTTTCGTTTTCCAAATATTAGCTCGCCAACTCTAATCATATTAGAGCCATACTCAATTGCACATTCAAAATCAGATGTAGTTCCCATTGATAAATTGCTGGCATGAGGATATTTATCAACTAATAAAGTGTGCAGTTTCTTCGCTTTAGACATTTCTATTCCAGTTTCTTTGATGCTACTAGTTATTCTTGGGAGCACCATTATGCCCTTAAGGATAATATTAGATTGCAGATTAACGTAGTCAGCAAATTCTAAAAGGTTATCGGGTTTAATACCACTTTTTGTTTCTTCGCCTGAAATATTAACTTGAATAAGCGCATTCATTTGCTTGTTTAATGCTACACATTCTTTATTAAACTTATCAACCACCTTAACTCTATCTAATGAATGAACCCAGTTCGCATGTTTTGCTATAAGTTTTATTTTATTAGTCTGAATAGGTCCAATAAAGTGCCAACCAATATTGTTATTTTTAAAAAACTCCGCCTTCATAGCAAGCTCCTGGGCATAATTTTCACCAAAATTTAAAATACCTAGATCTAAGGCTGCTTTAATGGACTCGTTACTTTTCTTTTTTGAGACTGCTATTAATGCTATTTGATTTGGATCAATATTCGCTTTGAGAGATGCATTTGAAATACTCTCTTTTAAAAGACTTATGTTTCTACTTATTTTTCTTTGCATAAAGTTCTTAGCTGAGGGTCAAAGCCATTTTTTGTTATCTTCTCCCTTGCATTATTGGCAGCAGATCTGTTGTTGTATGGACCGCTCAGAACGCTATGAAGAAGCTTACCTGGATTAGAAGAGCTGTAAATCTCATTTATAGTTAGAAACTCAACCTCATTTAGTATTTCAACAGCCTCATAGGCATATCTTTTATTTCCATAAGCACCAACTTGCACAAAATATTCACATTCAAGCTTGTCATTAAGCTGATTCGTTTCTATTAAAACAGAATCCTCCATTAATGAGGTTGGAAAGTTTATCGTTACTGTATTATTTATATTTCGCTGATTAATACTTTTAATATCAGTACCAAAATAAAAAATAGAAGTTACTATAAGCAAAAAAGCTGAAATACCTAAACTAAACAAAAATGCAGAAGGGACAACCTCAACATTTCTCCTTTTTGATCTATAAACAGTTTTTTTTGATTTGCCCTTGCTTCTGCTTAAAGATTTTCTATTTGCATAATCCTTCATGAAGGTTACATTTTTTCCATGGGCTCTATGCCAAGTAGCTCTAATCCATTTGCAATGACAGATTTAACTGCACCAAGACATAATATTATTGAATTTAGGTTATCCTGCGTTTCTGTCAGGACAGGGTTATCGTTATAGAAACTATGAAATATATGAGCCAGATCTTTTAGGTAAAAGATTATTAGGTGAGGGTGCAGTGAAGTAGAAGATCTTTTTACAATGCTAGGATATCTGCTAATTTCATGGATAAGCTTATCGCATTGTTTATAAGACCCATCAATAATTGAGTCAGGCGAGACTGGAATTTCTGTGTTACTAGCTTTATATTTTTTAATTAACGAAAATATTCTTGCATGGGCATATTGAATGTAATAAAACATATTTTCTTTGCTATCAGATGTGGCTAAATTTAAATCAAAGTCTAGATGCTGATCAGCCTGTTTTGATAGATAATAAAATCTTGCGGCATCAGTGCCAATGTCCTGTATTAAATCTCTTAAAGAATAAAACTCTCCAGATCTAGTCGACATCTTAACTTTTTTTCCATCCTTAAAAAGGTTTGCAAATTGAACAAGTTGAACATCCAATTTATCTTTATCAAATCCAAGACCGCTAATGGATGATTCAATTCTTTTTATGTATCCATGATGGTCCGCACCCCAAACATTAATTAACTTATCGAATCCCCTATCAATTTTATCTTTATGGTATGCAACATCTGAGGCAAAGTATGTGGGCCTGCCATCCTCTCTTATCAAAACTCTGTTTTTATCGTCCCCACTTTCAGAGGTATCTAACCAAATTGCTCCCTTTTCCTTAAATGCAAGCTTTTTTAAAGTAAGAGCATCAATTGCAAGTGCAATTTTAGAACTTTTATCAGCCACTTCTCCAAGCGATGATTCATAAAACCAATGGTCGAACCCCACGTTAAAAAGCTCTAAGTCTTCTTTAATAGAGCCTAGAACATAAGTCAAAGCAAAATCTTTAATATTAGACCACTGGGAGTCTAGACTTTTAATTCTAGCAATTAGTTCGTCTATTTCTTTTTCATCGTCATCTGGTAAGTTGTTTATGTATAAAGAAATATCTTCAATGGAAGTAATGCCATTTATTTTTTTAAAGTCTACTGCGATATCTTCGATGTACGATCCTTTGTATGCGTTTTTAGGAAAGAAGTCTTTAAATATCTCTTGATAAATTCTTATGTAAACACTTGCAGTAAGGATGTCAATTTGCCTTCCCGCATCATTTATATAGTATTCTTTTTCAACAAGGTAGCCTGATGCAGAAAGAATTCTGCCTATTGCGTCTCCGTAAGCTGCTCCTCTTCCATGTCCTACATGCAAGGGTCCCGTTGGGTTGGCTGAAACAAATTCAATCTGAATTGATTTATTTGTTCCCATGCTAGATTTTCCAAAGTCCTTAGGATTTTTATTAATATGATTAACCATTGATACAAAATCTTCACGTTTCAAAGTGATATTAATAAATCCAGGACCTGCAGAATCTACACTTTCATATTTGCAAGATCTCTCTAATATTGAAGCAAGTTCTGTTGCAAGCTCTTTAGGGTTTTTCTTTAATACACTTGCGGCAATCATACATACGTTTGATGTTGCATGCCCTTTTTTTAAGTCATCAGTAACAGTTGTTGCGCATCTATCTTTTATTTGAGAAATTTGATCATCGTTAATATCCGGTAGGGATGCTAAAAATTTATTAATTTGCTCATCAATGGTTTGAATCATTATTTTGCTCTACCCACATAACTTTCATCTCTAGTGTCAACTTTAATTGTCTCACCCTCATTAACGAAAAGAGGAACTTGAACTGAAACCCCAGTTTCTAGTTCAGCAGGCTTTGTGGCCCCTGAAACAGTATCTCCTTTTACTCCAGGTTCAGATGTTGTTATTTTTAGCTCAACAATAACAGGAGGATCAACAAGAATAGGCCTGTCATCCCATAAAATAATTTCACAAGTTTCTTGCCCCACTAACCACTTTTTCGCATCACCCATTTCGTTTGACCCTATTTCAATTTGCTCATAAGTTGTTGTATCCATGAAGTGCCAAGAATCCCCATCTGTATAGAGAAATTCCATATCTTTATGGTTAATATCTGCTGTTTCAGCAGACTCTCCTGATTTATATGTTTTATCATTTGTATTTCCAGTAAGGAGGTTTTTATATTTCACTCGCATTACTGCTTGCCCTTTACCTGGCTTATGGAATTCATGCTCTATTATTGAACATGGAGCATTATCTATAAGCAATTTTGTTCCATTCTTAAATTGGTTTGTTGATATTTTCATTTTTTATAATATTTTTTTTATGTTATTTTAATCAATCGAGGGAACACTTATGAAAAAAATATTCACACTTATTGCCGTATGTGCAATTGTAACTTCTTGCGGGCAAACTGGCGAACAATCTCTGACCTCAGAAGATTTAGAGATTTTTTTAGAATCTGTTGAACAGGAAAATTTGATTGAAGGTCCAACTGTTAGTTCTGCTTCATGGATAAGTTCAAATTTTATTACTTATGATTCTCAGAAGGTAATTGCTGACTATAGCAAAAGATATACTCTAAAGGCTTTGGAAACTTCTCGAAAAGCCTCAAGCTTTAATGAATTAAGCACAACCTCTTCGAACAGAAGGCAACTTGAACTTCTAAAGGGATCTTTTGTAATGCCACCTCCCTTTAATGATGATCTTGCTGGTGAGCTTTCAGATATATCAACTAAGTTAGAAGCAATGTATGGAAGTGGTAAGCATTGCTATGAAGATGGACTGTGCTTAGATTTAGAAGCTTTTGAAAATATTATAGACTCCTCACGAGACTCAAATGAATTATTAAAGGCTTGGACTGGCTGGCATGAGATTGGCAAGCCAATGAAGCCAATGTATTTACGAATGGTTGATATTGGTAATCAGGGATCGCAAGACCTAGGGTTCGATGGACTAAGCGATCTGTGGTTTAGTAAATATGATATGCCAGCTGAAGAATTTTTAGCTGAAACTGACAGAGTTTGGGATGAAGTAAAGCCACTTTATGAGGCTCTGCATTGTCATGTCAGAAGTAAATTAAACGAAGAATATGGTGATGATGTTGTTCCAATAGATGGACCACTGCCTGTTCATGTATTAGGTAATATGTGGGGGCAATCATGGTCAAATATCTATGATCTCGTTTATGAAAAAGATGAGAGTAAATTTTCTGTAGACGTAACGCAGATAATAGAAGAAAGAAAAATAAATGAACAAGAAATGGTTAAATATGCCGAAGACTTTTTCCTTTCTATGGGATTCAAGCCTCTACCCAAAACCTTCTGGGAGCGATCTCTGTTTGTTAAACCACAGGATAGATCTGTAGTTTGCCATGCATCGGCATGGAACCTAGATCCTGCAAATAATGACCTTAGAATAAAAATGTGTATTGAAAAAAATGAAGAGGATTTCATAACTATTCATCATGAACTAGGTCATATTTTTTATTACCAAGCATACAATCATTTGCCAACCCTTTTCCAGGGAGGCGCTAATGATGGCTTTCATGAGGCATTCGGAGATCTATTAACACTTTCAATTACACCAGATTATCTAAATAAAATAGGTTTTATCTCTATTAAAGAAGCTTCAGATGCGAAAAAAGATCCTATAGGGTTATTAATGAAGCAGGCCCTCGAGGGAGTTGTTGTGATTCCATGGGCGCTTACTTTAGATAAATGGAGGTCTGGGGTTTTTAATGGAGAAATAAAAGAATCTAATCTCAATTCTTCTTGGTGGAGTATGAGAGAATCATATCAAGGAATCACATCTCCGGTTTATAGATCAGAGGAGTACTTTGATCCAGGTGCCAAATATCACATTCCAGCAAATACTCCATATACGAGATACTATTTAGCAAGAATAATGCAATATCAATTCCATGAAGCATTATGCAATGCAATGAACTTTGATGGTCCGCTTCATGAGTGCTCTATATATGGAAACGAGGTTGCTGGAGAAAAAATCATTTCAACTATGGCAATGGGTCAAAGTCAGCCTTGGCAAGATGCTTTTGAGAACATAACTGGTTCAAGGAGTCTAAGCGGAAGCTCAGTTATGAATTATTACAAACCACTAAAGGAGTGGCTTGATAAACAAAATGAAAATAGAATGTGTGGATGGGAGTAAAAATATGAATAAAATCACTAATGTAATAATTTCTTTGGCTGCATTCTTGGCGGCTTCAATGCTGGCCTATGCCACAGGCATAGATTTAGTTGTAAAAGTTATTTTTCTTGCTTTTGCAATTCAGTGGGTAGCTTTTATTCCTGCATATGTTTTTCAAACTGAAAAATTTTACGACCTTACAGGAAGCCTTACTTATTTGTCTGTTGTATGGTTTTCACTTTACTCAAGCTCGAATAACTTTATTAATTTAAATGGAGCTAACTTAGCAATAGTTCTTTTAATTACCTTATGGGCTGTAAGGCTTGGAAGTTTTTTATTTATGAGAATTCATAAAGATGGAGAAGACAAGAGGTTCAGAACTATAAAGCCATCAGCAACTCAATTTTTTATGACTTGGACTCTCCAGGGATTATGGGTCTCTCTTTGTTCGATGTGTGCTTTAACGGCTATATCTTCAAATACTGGTGTGGTGATTAATGGATTATTTTATCTTGGGTTAGGATTATTTCTTTATGGATTTATTACTGAAGTAATTGCGGATAAACAAAAATCTGCTTTCAGAGCAATTCCTGAAAATACAGACAAGTTCATTACGACTGGTTTATGGGCAAAATCAAGACATCCTAACTTCTTTGGTGAAATTGTCTTATGGACCGGTATTGCAGTTATGTCGATCTCATCTTTACAAGGACTTCAATACCTAACTTTAATATCGCCAATCTTCACTTACTTACTCCTTGTTTATGTTAGTGGTGTAAGGATGCTAGAGGCAAGAGCAGATAAAAAATGGGAGCATGATGATGAATATGCTAAATATAAAAGAGAAACCCCAGTGTTAATGATAAAGTATTGGAACTAGTCTTAATTTAACTTAATATAAAACTGCATAAAAAGTTTTATTATTATCGAATTGGCTGTTAATATGAGCAATCTTTTAGGGAGATTAATATGAATAAAAATTTTAATTTAGTGCACTTGTGTGTGCTTATTTCTATGTCGAGCTTTATTTCATCATCAGATATGGAAAGTGTTCTTGAGGTAGGAAGAGAAAATCAAGAGCTATCTGCTGCATCGCAAGACAACATTGATGCAACTGAAAAAAAGACAGATAAAATTGTCAATGAGTGGAAGGCAACAGCAAAGCAAGTCGAAGGCCTTAAGCTTTATAATGAACAAAAAAGAATTCAAATAGAAGCTCAACTTGAACTAATGGATAAGCTAGATGATCAACTAGTACAGGTTGTTGTCATGCAAAGACAAATACCGCCATTAGCGCAAAGAATGCTTGAAAGTTTAGAATCTTTCATTAATCTTGATACTCCCTTCAGGATGGAAGAAAGACAAAATAGGGTTGATTTAGTCAGGTCATCTTTAGCCAAGCCAAAAGTAACAGCATCTGAGCAGGTAAGACAGGTTCTTGAGGCTTACAATATTGAGGCCGAGTACGGTAGAAAAATTGATACTTATGAAAGTGCCTTAGATGATGGAACTGTGGTGAATATACTTGTAATTGGAAGAGTTGGCATGTTCTATCAAACCAAAGATGAGCAATCTAGCGGTAGATGGAATAATGAAACAAATTCTTGGGATGAGCTTGATGGAAGTTACAGAAAACCAATCAGAAACGGTATTAGAATGGCTAAAAAATTAGCTCCAACTGATATGTTATTAATGCCAGTAATCAAAGGAGAAGCGTAATGAAACGTTTACATATATTTCCATTTTTATTTTTATTCTTTTCGTCATTAACGGGTTTCTTATTTGCGCAAGATACGAATGAAGAGGTTGTTGAAATCTCAACTGTAGAAGCGCTTTTAGCTCTTGTTAAAGAGGGTAAAACTCAAGAACAAGCTGCAAATGATGATCGTGAAAATAAATTCTTAGCAAATAAAAACAAGCAAGCATCAATTCTAGCTGCTGAAAAAAGAGAGCTAGTTCGTCAAGAGAATATTGCCGACAAGCTTGAAGCAGAATATAAAAAGAATGAAGAAATACTAAGAGTCAAAGAGGATGCATACAAAAAAGAATTAGGGTCACTAGTTGAACTTTTTGGTCATTTACAAAGTTCTGCTGGAGAGGCTGCAGTTCAATTTTCTGGGTCTCTAACAGGCGCTGAATATGGACAAGATAGAGTTAAATTTTTAAATGAATTAACTGGAAAAATGTCTGAGACAACAGAATTACCTACTATTAGAGAAATAGAAGGTTTGTGGTATGAGCTTACTAGAGAGTTAGCAGCAAGTGCACAAGTTGTTTCATTCACTACTGATGTTATTGATGTCGACGGTGTCACATCAGAATGTAGCGTAACTAGGGTTGGGCTATTTAATGCTGTTTGCGATGGAAAGTATTTAGAATATGCTTCATCTAAAGGTCAATATGCATTTTTACCTAGGCAGCCTGCCGGAAGGTATACAAAAACAGCTAAGGCTGTTGGTAATGCAAGTGTTGGCGACCAAGTAAGATTTGGAATAGATCCTACTGGGCCTACTGGAGGAAGTTTGCTAGCAAATCTTATTCAGACGCCATCATTAATGGAGAGAGCTCAGCAAGGTAGAGAGGTTGGTTATGCAATTATTGCTGTGGGTATAATAGCAGTGCTATTTGCATTCTATAAATTATATAGTCTATATATGATTGGTACCGCTGTAAGAAAACAAGCAAACCAAGAAGCCGCTGATGTTTCCAATCCTCTTGGAAGAGTTCTGAAAGTTGGAAAAGAAAACTTCGATAAAGATATTGATACACTCGAACTCAAACTTGCTGAGGCTATAATGGCAGAAAGACCTGCAATTGATCAGGGAATTGGTTTTATTAAAATTATCTCTGTTATTGCTCCGCTAGCCGGTCTTCTTGGAACGGTTACGGGTATGATCGTAACTTTCCAGATGATTACTTTGTATGGTACTGGAGATCCTAAGTTAATGGCTGGTGGTATTTCACAAGCGCTAGTAACAACTGTTTTAGGGTTACTTGTTGCTATACCAACTAGCTTACTTCATTCATTTACTCAATCTTCTGCTAGAGGAATTGTTAGTATTCTTGAAGAGCAAAGTACTGGTATTCTTGCCGAGAGAGCAGAAAGTAAATAGGTTTTTGCTATGGATATAACATTTGCGATAACTGAAGCCTTTTCTTCCATAAGAGACTTTATGGAGCAAGGCGGAAGCGTGCTTTGGTTAATCGCTATCCTTGTATTTTTTATGTGGGGTATGATATTTGAGAGAATATGGTACCTGTCACATGCTCATAATGATTATGTTTCAGGGCTTGCTGCAAAATGGAATGCGAGATCTGATAAAAAGTCGTGGCATGCTCTTCAGATAAGAGAAAAAATGATGTCCCAGGCCAAGATCGAGATTAATAAAAATATAAGTATTATCCAAACGTGCATTGTCTTAGCACCTCTACTAGGCCTTCTAGGTACAGTAACTGGAATGATTGAGGTCTTTCAGGTCATGGCATTTAATGGCGGTGGTGATGCTAGAGCTATGGCAGGAGGTGTATCAAAAGCAACACTCCCAACTATGGCAGGAATGGTAGCAGCCTTGTCAGGATCATTTGCAGCAATTTACTTAACAAGCACAAGCAAAAGACACGAAGAAGAATTAAATGAGATTATAAAAAGAGATTTATAGATAGAGGAATATTATGAGAAGAAATGCAATAACTAGCGCAGTACAAGAGGAAAATGATGAAATTAATTTAACTCCTATGCTTGATGTAGTTTTCATCATGCTTATTTTCTTTATTGTTACAGCTAATTTTATCAAAGAGCCAGGCTTAGAAATTAACAGACCAGATTCAGATACAGCTGAAACCCAAGAAAATGCAGCTATATTAATAGCAGTAGGCCCAACTGGGGAAGTTTGGATGGATGGAAGAAGAATTGACGTACGTCAGGTTAAAGCTAATGTTGTTAAGCTTCTTGCTGATAATCCCAAGGGCTCGGTTGTAATTCAAGCAGACGAAAAAGCAATGGCAGATACCATTATTCAGGTTATGGATGGTGCTAGAGAAGCTGGTGTTAGTGCTATATCTTTAGCTTCAGAGCCTAAGTAAATAATATGAATCAAGCCATAAGCACAATATTTGGCCCATTAAAGTCTTTATATAATAAAGCCTTTGATGCCAATAAATATGTTGCTGGTATAGGCCTTTCAATATTAATAACTTCAGGTTTATTTTTTATCATGGTTATTCTTATTTCATTAGGTGATAGCGGGATGAAAGAAGATAAATCAGTAAAGCTTGCTGATGTCGTTATGCCAGAAAGGCAAATTGATACTTTCATGACTGAAGTTGATAAGCCTGAAAAACCTGAAGAACAACCAGAGGACATAGCTCAGCCTGAACTAGACCTTCAGCCTTTAACTGGTATTGATGTGTCGATGGCTAAGCCTAAAGCAAATTTTAAAGCTAGCGGGAGTTTCTTTAGGGATGGCGAGTATATACCGCTCTTTAAAGTTCAGCCTATCTATCCAAGAAGAGCTCTTGAAAGAGGCACACAAGGATTCGCAATTACTTCTTTTACTATTACAGAATCTGGAACAGTTGAAAATGCTGTAGCTCTTGAAGGTTATTGTGGTGATCCAGA
>CAYXZT010000017.1:0-17849 GCA_964469915.1 uncultured Gammaproteobacteria bacterium | reverse complement strand
TCCATAACCAGCTATTCCATAAGCCGAGATATCCAAGAATAATCCTTAACATAGGTGGGATAGCTAACTACTCCTATATAAAAAACAAGAAAGCTATATGGGGATCAGATGTTGGACCTGGAAATGCACTACTTGACTCTTATTGTAATGACTTTCTTGGTATTGCCTTCGATAAAGGTGGAGCTATTGCAGCCAAAGGCAAGGTTGATGCCAATGAATTAAAGCAACTGCTAGCAAATAACTTTTTTAAAAAAAGGTTTCCAAAATCAACCGGCAAGGAAGTTTTTAATATCAAAGTTTTGTCTAAAAGATTTTTAAAGAAAAAGCCTGAGGACATCCTTTGTACCCTAGTTGAGTTTTCAGCAAGGGCTATTGTAAATGCGATTATCAAAAACAAGCATAAAAAAAGTGAGATTATAGTTTGTGGCGGTGGTGCAAATAATAAATACCTCTTAAAAAGAATTTCAGAAATTGCCAATAATAATGTAAAGACTTCAAACGCTTTGGGTTACGATATTTTTGCCATTGAATCTATGGCCTTTGCATGGATGGGATACAAGAGAATTAACAATGAAAGCCTTCAAGTGCAATCATCTAACAAAAAAATAAGTGGGCTACTTGGGTCGATAACGAGATCTAAACTGTAAAAGACTCCCCGCATCCACATGTAGTTTTAGCATTTGGATTTTTAATAACAAACTTAGCTCCAGAGAGATCTTCAACAAAATCAAGAGTTGATCCATATAAATAAGGGTAAGACATAGAATCAACTAAAAGAGTGAATTCATCGAATTCTATAATGTCATCGTCGAACGCCTCGTCTTTATCAAATTTAAATCCATACTGGAAACCTGAACAGCCTCCCCCAGTGACAAAAACTCTAAATTTATTACTTTCACTTGTCTCTAAGACACTAATAATTCTAGATGATGCCGACTCTGTTAGTTCAATTGATCTTTTATGAATATCGTTCATTTCTATTTTATTCTTTTAATTTTTATTCTAGAGTTTGTTTTAAGGTTAACCATTGAATAGCCACCCATCCTTGATTTTATTAATTCAACGCTTGAGCCTTTCTTAAACTGAGCTACTTTGTTCGCTCCAAGTGCTGCTTCAGATTTCCAAACCTGTCCATTTTCTAATCTAAAGGTTACTTTTCTACTTACTTGTTTTGTAACTCTAGTAATTTTTGAACGAATTGCTCCACTGTCTTCTATTTGTTTTACTTTCTTAATTTGTTGATAGGAGAGACCAAAGTTGTCTTCAGCCTCTGATGGCTTCTTAGATGTTTTTGGTTTGTTATTTAGAGCTTTTTTCCTAATCGGTTCAATCGGATTTGATTCTTTCTCAACTTTTTCTGTAATTAAATCACTGGTATCTTTAAAAACTAAGTCATAGCAACTAAGGCGCTCTTTATCAGATATTATCTTTGCACATTTAGAAGCGTCAGAATTTGCATATGAAAAGTTGCTCATTAATAAGGCTGCAATAAATAAGTATTTAGTCATTTTTTAAATATACTATATTTGGTGTTGGTCATGAAATTTATTGAGCAACAATATAAAATATATTTATGAAATCAGCATTAATAATTTACTCCACAACCGATGGCCAGACCTTAGAAATTTGTAGAAAAATTCTGTCTAATCTTGATGAAAAAGATTCCTCTGAGATAAAACACATATCAAAAATAGAAGAATATGATTTACATTCTTTTGATCAAATTATAATAGGTGCCAGCATTCGATATGGGAAGCATAAACCTGAGCTCTATGAGTTTATTGAGAAACACTCAACACTGCTTGCAGGCAAGGATAATGCTTTTTTTTCTGTAAATGTGGTGGCAAGGAAGCCTGAAAAAAATACACCTGAAACCAATCCCTACATGCAGAAATTTTTAGATTTGTCATCGTGGAAGCCAAAAAAATTAGCAGTATTTGCAGGAAAAATTGATTATCCAAAGTATAAGTTTATTGATAAACACATGATTCGCTTAATCATGTGGATTACAAAAGGTCCTACTGACATCAAAAATACTTATGAATTTACAAATTGGGATGATGTTAATGATTTTTCAAACCAATTAAACACATAGCTGTAATTAAATTGATATCATACTCAAAATATATTTAAGATTTAAACGTGGCAAATAATAAAATTGATAACTCTATAGCTTTATTTGAGGAAGCTAAAACTCTAATGCCTGGGGGAGTAAATTCTCCTGTAAGAGCTTTCAAAAATATTAATGGGAATCCTATATTTTTTGAGAAAGCTTCTGGCGCATACCTTTATGATGCGGATGGAAATGAATACATAGATTACATTGGCTCTTGGGGGCCAATGATTATGGGTCATTCTCATCCTGAAATTGTAAAAGCTATTAAAACACAGGTGGAACTAGGAACTAGTTATGGTGCCCCTACCGGACTTGAGTCAGATGTAGCAAAACTAATTAAGCAGTGCTTGCCTTCAATTGAAAAAATAAGAATGGTTAATTCAGGAACTGAGGCAACAATGACTACCATCAGACTTGCCAGAGGATTCACGGGTAGGAACAAAATAATTAAATTTGATGGTTGTTACCATGGTCATGTTGATTCACTTTTAATCAAAGCCGGTTCTGGCGTTGCAACTTTTGGCCTTCCCGACTCTCCTGGTGTGCCCAAGGACTTGGCTAAATATACTTATACCTGCGAATATAATAATAAGGAACAATTCTTAAGTATCTATAATGAAATAAAAGATGATCTTGCAGCAGTTATTGTTGAACCAATAGCAGGCAATATGGGGTTTGTTCCTGCACAAGAAGATTTCTTAAAAACATTAAAAGAGGCTACATCATCTAATAACTCGGTTTTAATATTTGATGAAGTTATGAGTGGCTTTAGGGTCTCGCTTGGCGGTGCACAAGAAATATATAACATTAAACCAGATCTAACAGCCTTAGGAAAAGTAATTGGCGGTGGTCTTCCTGTAGGAGCCTTTGGCGGCAGGGAAGAAATAATGAATTACCTAGCTCCATCTGGACCTGTGTATCAGGCTGGAACTTTATCTGGAAACCCCCTCGCAATGGCAGGTGGAAGTGCATTATTACAGCTGTTAATAAATAAAAATCCTTTTCAAGGTCTTGAGGATAGTGCCTCGATGCTATTGGGTGGCATGAAATCCATAATGGCAGAATCGGGCATTCCATTTTCAGTTAATAAGATCGGTGGGATGTTTGGCTTTTTCTTTCTTGAAGAGCTTCCTCAAAATATCAATGATGTTTCTAAATCAGATGATGTTCTTTTTTCTAATTTTTTAAACTCATGTATTAGGAATGGAATATACTTCGCACCATCAAAGTATGAGGCAGGTTTTATATCTGCAATGCACCAAGATAATGAAATTAATAAAACACTTGAGACAGTCAAGAAAATTATAAAAAAAGGAATAAATAATGAAATATGATATCAGCGCTCTAGGTAACGCTTTAGTAGATACACAATATATGGTTAGTCATGAATTTTTATCAAGCGTTGGTCTTGAAGCTGACTCTATGACCCTCTCATCCGCCGAAGAACAAGCCCCTATCATAAACAAACTTATTGAGATGGGAGCTGAGTCTATATCTGACTGCGGTGGGTCTGCAACAAACTCATTGGTTGCTGCGGCCAACTATGGGTCTCATTGCCATCATGTCTGCAGAGTTTCTGATGATGAGGATGGAAGAAATTATCTTGATAGTCTTAGATCAGCTGGTGTAAAGCATATTGGAGTTAGTACCGAAAATGCTGAAGAACCAACTGGAAAATGCTTAATTTTAGTCACTCCTGATGCAAAAAGAACTATGAGCAGCATGCTTGGTGTAAGCGCGTATCTTGGTAAATCAGATATAGATTTTGATGTAGTAGAAAACTCAAAAATTTTCTACATTGAAGGTTATATGGTGACAAGTGACGATAACTTTAATGCTGTCATTTCTGTTCTCGAACACTTAAAAGGAAAAAATGTTAAAAAAGCTTTGTCGCTTTCTGACTCAGGAATTGTTCATGGATTTAAAGAAAAATTTGATCTAATAGAGTCGTATGGAATAGATATGATTTTTTGTAACGACGATGAGGCAATTGCCTTTTCTGGAAAGGACACCTTAGAAGATGCAGTGTCTTTTTACAAAAATAAATCATATATGACTGCTATAACAAAAGGAGCTGATGGCAGTGTTGTTATAAGTGATGGTAACGAGCAGCTAGCTCCAGCAGAGAAGATTACTCCAATTGATACTAATGGCGCAGGAGATATGTTTGCGGGATCATTTATGCATGCATACCTTCAAGGCAATAGTATTGAAAGATGTGCTGAGTTCGCAAACTACGCATCATCTAAGGTTGTTGAAACTTTTGGTCCAAGACTTAGCACTGATGGCTATGCAGAAGTTTTAAATAAATTGAAAAATAGCTAGCTAATTTCTTCAGTATCTGATATTTTCTCCACCCTAAAAATATATATATTTGTACATGGTCGAAAAAAAATCTAAGACGGTAAAAAAATCTCCAGTTAAGAAAGCGGTAGCTAAAAAGGCTCCAGTTAAGAAAGCGGTAGCTAAAAAGGCTCCAGCTAAGAAAGTAGTAGCGAAAAAACCAAAAGCAACCATAGCTAACAATAAATCAAAAATTGCCGCCTATAAGCCGAAGAAAGGTGAAAAATATATGAGTGCTGCAATGAAAAAACATTTTGTTGCGGTTCTTCTTCTTTGGAAGGAGCATCTTAAAGATGAAATGCAAAAAACATTTGATCACCTCAGAACAAAGGGTGAAACATATGCAGATCCAGTTGATAGAGCCTCGCAAGAAGAAGAATTTGCATTTGAGTTAAGAACAAGAGATAGAGAAAGAAAGCTTATCAGCAAAATAGGAGTATCTATTGAGCAGATCAAACAAGATGATTATGGCTGGTGTGAGTCTTGTGGAGATGAAATAGGTGTAAAAAGACTTGAGGCAAGGCCAACTGCCACCCATTGTATTCATTGCAAAACACTTGACGAAATTAAAGAAAAACAGCTAAATGGCTAGATCACTTTAATAAAAAAACTCATAAATAGATTTGATAGATAATAACAAGATAAGTAAATTTGCTATATCTGTCGTAAAAGATCTTCAAAAAAATAATTATCAGGCATATCTTGTAGGCGGTTGCGTTCGCGATGCATTAACTGGAATTGAACCAAAAGACTTTGATATTGCCACTAACGCCACTCCAGAACAGGTTAGAAAGACCTTCAAAGCTTCTAGAATAATTGGTAAAAGATTTAAACTAGTTCATGTTTTTAATAGATCAGAGTTGCTTGAAGTTGCTACATTTAGATCTGGTGGCAAAAAGGAAGATGGTGAGAACCTTGTCACTGACTCAACTGGAAAAATTATCAGAGATAATAATTGGGGCACTCTTGAGCAAGATTGTCACAGAAGAGATTTTACAGTTAATGCTCTTTACTACTGCCCTGTTACAAAAAAAATAGAAGATCACAATGGCGGCCTTAAACATATTCATAAAAAAATTATTGTATCCATAGGTGATCCACAAAGGAGATTTGAAGAGGATCCTGTAAGAAGCCTCAGAGCCATAAGATTCAGCAATAAGCTAGATTTCAAAATTGATAACCTAGTAAAGGATGCTATATATGATAAAGGACACCTACTATCTAGCATTTCAAATGCTAGGCTTTTTGATGAGTTCTGTAAAATATTTTTAAATGGTATGGGTGAGAAAAACTTTGAAAAACTATGCTCATTCCATTTAAATAAATATTTAATTTTATCCGATCCAAATAGAAATGATTTTGCAAGTAGCGTGATGATACACGCACTTAGAAATACAGATGATAGGGTTAAAAATCAACAATCAATAACACCAGGATTTCTTTTAGCAGCTCTATTGTGGCCATCATTATTAAAAAAATGTTCTAAGAATGGTGAGATAAATATTAGAAAATTTTTTAGGTCTATGGATGGAGTATTAAGAGAACAGCAAAAAATTACTGCCATACCAAGAAAGTTTTCAAGCTATATAAAAGATATTTGGGTTCTTCAACTAAAGCTTCATAGCAGAATTGGAAGCCAGCCCTACAAAACCATTAGACATCCAAGATTTAGAGCTGCATATGATTTTCTTTTAGTTAGGGAGAGAGCTGCTGGAGACAAAAGTGGAATTGGTAAATGGTGGACTGATTTTCAGAAAAATGATGACTCGCTAAGAGGAAGCATTATTGCTGAAATGAATGAAAAAAGTGATGAAGAATCTGCCAAAATATTTGGCTTCTATAACGAGTTGAGATAATCTAGGATAAAAACTATACGTAAATAATGAATCCAGCTATTAAAGAAGCTCCACTTCCGAAATATATCGCAATTGAAGGTCCGATAGGTGTTGGAAAGACCACTCTTGCAAATAAAATAGCAAAAACATTTAACTACGACTCTTTTTTAGAACAGCCTGCTGAAAACCCTTTTCTCAAAAACTTTTATAAAAACCCAAGCCAATCAGCTTTAGCTACTCAACTATTCTTTTTATTCCAAAGAATGCAACAAATCCAAGATCTAAAACAAAGAAGTCTTTTTGAAACAGTTAGAGTTGCTGATTTTTTAATAGAGAAGGACAGATTATTTGCTGAAGTTACTTTATCAAATGAAGAAATGGATTTATATGACAAAGTTTATGATCATTTAACTTTAGATGCTCCATCGCCAGATCTAGTAATATATCTTCAAGCTCCTATTGACGTTCTTAAAGATAGGATTACAAAAAGGGGTAATATTAATGAGCAATATTTAACTTTAGATTATTTAGAAAGATTGAATGATGCTTACTCAAGGTTTTTCCTAGACTATAGCTCAGCTCCATTATTGATAATTAATGCAGCAGATATAAATTTAGAGTCTAATGAGAGTGACTATGAATCTCTTATTACAAAAATAATGTCTAACCCTAAAGGCAAAAACTTTATAAACCCTCAACCTTCAATTATATAATTATGTCTGAGAATGTTTACGATCCCAAACATTCAACAAATCCATTTATCAAAGATTTTGATGAGTACGAAAAGCTATATAAACAATCCATAGATGATCCTTCTCAATTTTTTAAGAGCCTAGCAAAAGAAAATTTGAATTGGCTTGAAGATTTTAAAATAACTCATAATAAAGAATTTGTTAATACTAAATGGTTTGAGGATGGGAAAACAAATGTAAGCTTAAATTGCATTGATAGACACTTAGAAAATGATGCAAATAAGATAGCATTAATCTGGGAAGGAGACGACCCAGCTAATTCTAAGGAACTCACATATCAAGAACTTCATGATGAAGTATGTAAATTTGCCAATGTCTTAAAAGATCTAGGCGTCCAAAAAGGGTCAAGAGTATGCATTTATATGCCTATGATAGTTGAGACTGCATTTGCAATGTTGGCCTGCACAAGAATAGGTGCTGTCCATTCAGTTGTTTTTGGTGGATTTTCTCCTGAGTCACTTAAAGATAGAATTCTTGATGCTGATTGTAAAATTGTTATAACTGCTGACGAGGGGCTAAGGGGTGGCAAGACAGTTCCGCTAAAGTCCAATGTAGATGAGGCTCTTTTAGGCTGCCCAAATGTTAAAAATACTCTTGTTGTTAAAAGAACTGGTGGCAGCATTGGATGGAATTCTAAAAGAGATGTTTGGTATGAAGATCTTGTTAAAAATGCTTCAAGCATTTGTGATCCCGAGCCAATGAACTCAGAAGATCCTCTTTTTATTCTCTATACATCTGGTTCAACTGGAAAGCCCAAAGGGGTACTCCATACAACTGCGGGATATCTTTTGGGTGCTCATATAAGTTTTAAATATCTCTTTGGTATAAGGCCTGAAGATAAGTACTGGTGTACTGCCGATGTTGGTTGGATTACTGGGCATACTTATATTTTATATGGTCCTCTTTCAAACGGAGCTACAACTCTTATGTTTGAAGGCGTCCCAACATATCCTACTGCATCAAGATGTTGGGAAATTTGTGACAAACACAATATAAGTATCTTTTATACAGCACCAACAGCTATTAGAGCATTGATGTCGCAAGGCGATGAGCCTGTTAAAAAAACAAAAAGAAGTAGTCTAAGAATTTTGGGTACTGTTGGGGAGCCGATTAACCCTGAAGCTTGGGACTGGTACTTCAGTATTGTTGGTGACTCCAGATGTGAAGTTATTGATACTTGGTGGCAAACCGAAACCGGATCAGTATTAATTTCCCCAATAGCAGGCATAACCCCAACAAAACCAGGGTCAGCAACACTCCCCTTCTTTGGAGTAAAACCGGCTCTCTATGATGAAAATGGGAATACTCTCGAGGGTGCTAACTCAGGAAATCTAGTTATTGAGCAATCATGGCCAAGCCAAATAAGAAGTATTTATGGAGACCATCAGAGAATGATAGATACATACTTTGGCATGTATAAAGATATCTATTTCACTGGGGATGGTGCAAGAAGAGATGAGGATGGGTATTACTGGATAACTGGAAGGGTTGATGATGTTCTCAACGTATCCGGGCATAGGCTTGGAACTGCTGAGATAGAAAGTGCTCTTGTGCTGCATCCAAAAATAGCCGAAGCTGCTGTTGTTGGTTTTGAGCACCCAATTAAAGGACAGGGAATATATGCCTTTGTTACCCTAATGGTTGGTGAGATTTTTGATGATAATTTTAGTTCTGAGTTAAGACAATTTGTCTCAAAAGAAATTGGTGCAATTGCAAAACCAGACCTTATTCAAAATGCTCCAGGTTTGCCCAAAACTAGATCAGGAAAAATTATGCGCAGGATTCTTAGGAAGATAGCTGAAAATGAATTATCCAGCTTGGGCGATACCACTACTCTTGCTGACCCTTCAGTTGTTGATTCTTTGATAGAAAATAAACAGAGCCTATGAAAAACCTCTTGATAATTTTTTCTTTAATAGGAATTAGTAGTTGCTCTATTTCACCAAAAGAACTTGATAAGCTCTACTCGGATACTAATTATTACTCTCCAAATGCAACTATTAGATGCATGCAAATGCCGCCGCCACAAAGACCTCACCCTATTAATGACAAAGGAGATACAAGAGAGTCATATGATCAGGATGACTGCGTTGATGATACTATTTCAAAAAATATAAGGGAGTTAACCTTTGATCTTACAGGTGAATCTATAAAGATAAGTATTGATAAGGATACAAAAAAATTACCTGACGACGGAGTTGATTCTATTGATGATATTGACATAGATGCCATCGATAAAAAAATCTTTAAAAAGAAAAAAGACTAAGCTATTTGAAATAAATCTTTGTCTTTTTTTACTTTCTTTTCCTCTATAAGCTTTAAGAGATGCGCCTCTAAACTGAACCTCGCTATGGGGTGAAGTTTTTCAGATACATCATCATAAACAAGCTTAGTTAAATCATCCAAAGAAGAAAATCCAGCCTCCTCAAGTCTTCTCAGAACCTTCCCCTCCCTTGTTAATCTATGTCTGATAATTGATTGGATGGTCTTTTCAGGCTCATGAATATAATTCCCGTGGCCGGGAGCCAGGATATCAATATCATATGCAAGCAGCTTTTCTAATGAGTTGATATAGCTTGCCATGTTGCCATCCGGAGGCCCAATTACAACGGTAGAACCATCCATAATGTGATCCCCTGTGATAAGACATTTTATATTTTTAATTAGAAAACATAGATGATTGGATGCATGGCCAGGGGTATGAATAACTTCAATTGTGTACTCCTCTGTCTCAATAAGATCTTTGTCATTTAATACAATATCTGGGCTAAACGTTTCATCTTCCCAAGATGATTCTCCATCAACCAATCTTCCATACATTGGTACATTTAAAATTTTCGATAACGGCAGTGCTCCTGGTGAGTGATCTGTATGGGTATGGGTAACAAGGATTCTCTTTATTTTACCGTCAGCTGTCTTAATTATTTCATCTAAATGCTCAGCAATATTTGGTCCTGGGTCAACAAGAGTTAAATCATCTTTGCCAATAAGGTAGGTGTTTGTCCCACCTCCAGTAAAGACGCCAGGATTTGGGGCGGTTATCTTAGTGATTAATTCCATATTTTTAATGATCCTCGTATCCTTCATCCCCAGGAAGTAAGCCGCGCCACTCACCATCTTCTTTAAAAAATTTAGGTAGAATTGCCGGGATGTCTTCATTCGATAAGCCCCTCTGGTTCTCTAAAAGATCCGATCCAGTAGTAAATTGAATACACTGTTCAAGATTTTTTATTGTTGGCATTATCATTGGCATTTCACCTGACTGAGATTTTTCTAAAGCCTTCTTTGGTGATATCCAAACGCTTTCTATAAGCTCACTGCCATCATGTTCTCCAGTTTGATTATTTGGGAGGTAGGCAATAAAAAAACGGGTATCAAATCTTCTTGTTTCTATTTCAGGAGTAATCCAATGTGAGAAAGGAGCTATTTGTTGCGGCATTAAAATAAGGTCTTCTAACGAGCAAATTTTGTAGAGATCAATTTCATTATTAAGCAGCATATCTCTATATTTTTTATATTTGCTTTTATCTGCTCCGTCTAAATCTAGATCATCACCGTTTCTTTTCTTGGCAAGCAAGATGCCAACTTCCTCAAAGCACTCTCTTATGCAGGCCACCCAGTATGCAAGACCGCCAGAGTCCAAGCCAAGTTTTATTGATGCCTCTTCATCATTAATGTCCTCACAAAAATCCTCTATTTTTTTATTAAAATCACCATCATCTATCTTCCCTCCAGGGAATACAAACAAGTCGCCAAAAGGAGGCCTACTAGATCTTTTTACCATAAGAACTTCCATGCCATGAGGAGAATCTTTGAGCACTAAGACAGTTGCTGCTGGTGTTAAGTTAAGTTTATTCATATTTTAGTTTTTAATAGCTTAGAATACTGTTTATGGAAATAACTAACAATCTTAATGAAGATATTATTCACTCACCTCAGTGGTTCAAAGATGCCATTAACGACAAGCCCAGCTCAGAAATAATCAATAGCCCGCGCGGAGATATATCTTACTCTAGCTGGAATTCTAAAAATGAAAGTCCTGATTTAATAGTCCTTATCCACGGTACAGGCGCTCATAAAAAATGGTGGGATCCTATTGCTCCTCAATTTAGAGATTGCGCGAATATAGTAGCCATAGATCTCCCTGGAATGGGTGACTCTTCATTTAGAGATTCATATGGTATTAAAGATTTTGGAGATTGTATTGTTTCTGTTATTGAAGAAGAAAAAAGTAAAAAAAATATCTCAAACATTTTTATTGTTGGTCATTCTTTGGGAGGTCATGTTGCAGGATATGTTGCATCTGAGCGCAAAGATCTAATAAGTAATATTATTATTATTGACACTTTTATAAGGCCTCCAGACTATGATCCAAGCCAACACTCTTCTCCGCTTAGGATGATTAAACACTACTCAGACAAAACAGATATTATTAAAAGGTTTAGATTAATGCCAAAGCAAGAATGTCTTAATGATTGGTATCTAAGATATATTGCCGAGTATTCTGTTAAAAATGATGGTGAGGGATGGAGATGGAAATTTGATGACGTTATGTTTAGTAGTCTTGAAAGGTTGTTTGGTTATACCTTTTCATTTGGGTGTCCAGCGTTATTTATTCATGGTAAAGATAGCCTGTTAACCTCTGGCAGCATCCTAGAGAATATTAAAGATATATATGGAGGCATTATGTCCTTTGAGGAAGTGCCTGGGGCTGCTCATCATGTGCCATTGGACAAGCCTTTAGAACTTGTTAGTATAATTAGGGAGCACTTATATAAAGATTAATTTATGAACTACTACTTGGCATTCTTTTTTTTAATATGTGGTTTGTTAGTTCTGATTAGGCCTCTTTATATAAATCTTTTTAAGAACCATAAAAATCGAATAAAAGGCTCCGGCTATTTGGCTCTCATATTGGGTGTTGCTTTATTCCTAATTGGATTTCTTCAATCAAATTGGGAAGACAGATTATGGTCAGTGATTTTTGTAGTAATGGGCGCGCTGTCTTTTTTAAAAGGGGCTTGGCTAATTCTATTTCCTAAAAATTCTGAAAAAACATTAGAAATTTTTATAAAGCACTACTATAAAATAACAATTCCAACCTCAGTCTTGTATTTGTTTATATCTTTTACTGTAATATCTACAGATTATATAGGTCCTCAAAAGGATATCAGTGAGTGCAAATCTGATAGCATCATTAGAGTTATTTGCGGTTTTTCTAACCCAGAAGATATGGTTATAACTCCAGATAATAAATTCTTCTTTGTTTCCGAATTTGGAGGTATTGGGCCTTATGCAGAACATGCTCCAGGCTACTTTGCCTTAATGGATCTTAGTAGCTATGAAAAAATTATCCCTAAAATAACTTTTGGGGGTAGCTCATGGGGAGACCCTTCTTGTGTAAGAAAAAAAACAGACATATTTAATCCGCATGGAATAGATCTTGTAAAAAATAATTATGGTCAATATCAACTGGCTGTTATAAATCACTCTCCGTTTGAGTCTATTGAAATGTTTGAGCTAAGAAAAAGTGATTCTGCTTGGGATATGGTGTGGAAGGGATGTATAGAGGTTCCTGAAGAGTATTATTTTAATGACATAGCTCTCAAAAAAGATGGTTCATTTTATGCCTCACATATGTATGACAGAGATATATCTATGCAAGAGTGGTTAATAACCACTTTATTTAAGAGTGTGTCTGGGCATGTTGTTTTATGGGATGGTAGTAGTTTTAACAAAGTAGTTGGAACAGAGGGTAGCGGACCTAATGGAATACTCCTTGATGAAAATTCAGGAATTTTATATGTTAATTACAATCAAGGAGATAATCTCTCAGCATATGATATAAATTCAAATACAAAGAAGGGTAGCTACTTTATACAAAGTCCTGATAATATTTTTATTAAGGATAACTCTATTTGGCTGACCTCTCTTGATTTGCAAGCTAATGATTTTGGAGACTGTGCTGAACGAATGAATTGCTCCCTACCCTTTTCAGTTCATCAATTGGACAAAGAAAATTTGGAAAGAGTTGCCATATATTCTTTTTCTAAGACAGTTTTTGGGTTGCCAACAATAGCAGTTCCTCATGATGGCAAGATATTTATGGGCTCGTTTCATTCAGATAGAATTGGTTACTTTTTAGAGAACTAAATTTAAAACAATATAAATTACTTTTATTACATTAATATGCATGCCAAATAGCTTTACATTTCAAGAATTAAAAAATCTTTTACCCAAAAGACAAAGAAATAGTCACAAAGGCGATTTTGGTAGAGTGCTCATCTGTGCTGGTTCTTGTGGCATGGGTGGCGCTGGTATTCTTGCCTCTGAAGCAAGTTTGTTTTGTGGTTCGGGCTTGGTAAGTCTCGCCACAGACATCTCAAATGTTAAAGCATCTCTTGTAAGAAATCCTGAGGTAATGACGACTGGTATTGACATGAACAATGAGATTGATTTTGAGATCAATATAAAAAACCAAGATGTAATTTTATATGGTCCTGGAATTTCTAGGAATTTGACTACTGAAGCTATTCTTATAAAAATTTTAAGTGGAAGCGAAAAATCTAAACTTATTTTTGATGCTGGCGCTCTTCATATTATGTCTTCCATGGCGCCTTTAAAAAACAAAATTGATCAATCCATACTATTAACACCTCATCCAGGAGAAGCGTCTGTTTTGCTCAACAGGCCTATTGAAGAGATTCAAAAAAATAGGTCGCTTGCAGCAAGAAATATTTCTGAGATGTATGGGGCATCCATAGTTATATTAAAAGGAATGGAAACCCTAATATACTCTGCTAAAGAGGACGATAGTTATATATCCATGGGGGGAGGTCCTGAGCTTTCTTCGGGAGGTACAGGTGACATATTGGCAGGACTGCTATCAGCCCTTCTGGCACAAGGTTTGGCTGATAAAGATGCAAGCCTTCTTGCTGTTGGGGCACATGCAGAAGCTGGAAAAATATTTAGTGAAGAAATTGGAGAAATAGGCTTAAATGCTTCGAGCTTAATACCTATAATAAGGAAATTATTAAACCAATGAAAAAAATTTTACTAAAAAATGATGCGGCAACAAACCATTTAGGGTCAATAATAGCGTCAGAAATTCTTCACTCCTCGTCTATGGAAATTGAAATACATCTCCAAGGCGATCTGGGGGCTGGTAAAACATTTATATCAAGATCAATTATTAAAAACTGTGGATGGAATGATTTGGTTAAGAGTCCAACGTATACTCTTTGTGAAGAGTATGAATTTAATAATCTAATGTTCCTGCACATAGATCTTTACAGAACAAATGAGTCAGCGGATATTGATATCTTTGATTTGGCAAGGAAAATAGAGTCAAAAAAAATTGTTCTTATAGAGTGGCCTGAAAGATTACAGCAAAAAAGAAATTTCGATCTTAAGATAGAGTTTAATCATCTTAAAGATGGAAGAGAAGTTACATTAGTTTCAGGAAACAGTTCGTTCAAAGAGTGGTTAGATAATTATGAATAAACTTGTGCTGCTTTGCTTTTTATCTTTATTTGTTAGAGCAAATGAAATTACGTTCGATAGTATCGAGCAGACCGGCAAGAAAGAAATTACTATAAGTTTTAAGTTAGAAAAGGTTTCCTTAATAAGATCCTACTCTCTCGAGAACCCATCTAGGATAGTTGTTGAAGTTAACCAATCTGAATTAAAAAATAATATAGATGTTCCATATAACTATCCAATTAAAAAGGTTAGAGCTTCTCAAGATGGAGGGTTAACAAGAATCGTTGTTGACTTGTATGAGTCAGTCTACTGGCAAAATCCATCTCAAGTAATTGATGAAGAAAATATATATTTAAAACTCCCTATTAAGAAAGATAAAAATCTAAATAAAAATATTCGTGACATTGTGGTTGCGATAGATGCTGGACATGGGGGTAAATACCCTGGGGCGGTTGGCCCAAATAATATATTAGAAAAAGATATTACCCTGCTTATTGCAAAAGAGCTGCAGAGAACTCTAGATAATACAACTGGCTACAGGTCAGTCATGATAAGGGCTGGGGATGAAACAATTGGCCTTAATGACAGATATCAAAATGCTAGAAAGTTCGGTGCAGATATTTTTATCTCCATTCATGCAGATGGATTTAGACTTTCATCAGTAAAAGGAGCCTCTGTATTCATTTGGTCTGATGAGGCCTCGAGCACAGTTGCAAGGAACCTATCTGATAAGCAAAGAAAAAGGATACAGGCAGATATAAAGAATTTAAAACCAATGGATTTTAATGAAGATGTTGCAAGAGCCTTGTACCCAGAAATGTATAAAAATAAAATTTCAGAGAGCAAGGCATTGGGATCTAAAATTTTAGATCAGCTTAAAAGAGATCCGTTTACAAAGATTCATAAAAAGAATGTGGAGTATGCTGACTTTAGAGTGCTCAAGTCTATTGATATTCCGTCTGTTCTTGTTGAATCCGGATTTATAACCAACCCTGAGGATGCACAAAGGTTAAAAGGAAAGCCAGGTCGAAGGATGATTGCCAGATCTATCTTTCTCGGAATTCATAATTACTTTAAAGAAAAACCTAAGGCCAACACATTTATGCACACTGATCCTGGTCACGTAATATACGAGATTCAAAAAGGTGACGTTCTTTCAGAAATAGCGATTAGGTTTGGTGTGACTGTTGATGAGCTTAATGAAACCAACAGCCTTGGTAATAAATCAATTTATCCAGGGCAATTAATTAAAATCAATATTTAACCTAAATCTATAGGATCTATGTCATAAGACCATCTCACCTTTTTTGACTCTGGCCATTTTTCAAATTCTTGCGTTAAAAACTTAAGCACCTTGTTCAAAAAAGTTTTTTTTGATGCGTGTATATATACCTGATGCCTATAATTTCCTTTAGCCTTAGAGACCAATGATGGTAGTGGCCCTATTACATTGATACCCATCCTATTAGTGAGTGTGGTGACGGCTTTATTTAAAAAATCTATGTTACTTTTTTGTGTTGGGGATGAACATCTTAATAAGCAAAGTGTAGTAAAAGGAGGTAGATTCATCTGTAAATTATTTCTAAGGCATTGCGAGGCAAAACTCATGTAGTCACCAGTTTTAATTTTATTAAGATTAATATCATCAGGATATCTGGTTTGAATAATTACTTTTGCAAGATTGTTATTCCTGCCAGCTCTTCCTGAAACTTGAATTAGTAATTGTGATATTTTTTCCAATGCATTTGATTCTGGGCTTATGAGCCCATTATCTGCATTTAAAATAATACTTAAAGTTACCTTAGGAAAATCATGCCCTTTGGCAATCATCTGAGTTCCAACTAAAACTGCTGCATCTGAGGAATGAATTTTATTTACAATAGTTTCCATGGCACCAACTTTTTTAGTTGAGTCATGATCAACTCTTATTACAGGGGTCCCCTCAAAACTTTTTTTAAGAACTTCCTCAACTCTCTCTGTCCCAACTCCATGCATATAGAAATCTCTAGCATCACAAGCAGGACAATTCGAATTAACTGAATATGCGGATTCACATCTATGGCAAATTAACCTATTTTTTGATTGATGAAAAACCAAATTTGTATCACATGATTTACATCCGGCAACCCAGCCACATGCACCACATTGATAAAGAGGTGCAAAGCCCCTTCTATTAATAAATATCAAGACTTGTTCATTTTTATCGATGGTCGCTTGAATTGCGTCAAGTGTTTCTATTGCTAGACCTCCATTTAAGTGGCTGTCGTTAATATCTAAAACAATTAATTTAGGAGGCTTGTTACCATCAACTCTGTTAAGAATATCAACCTTTTTAAACTTGCTTTCTTTAACAAGCTTTAGCGTTTGCAGGGATGGAGTTGCGGAGCCTAAAACAATAGGAATTTTAGACATTTGAGCTCTTTTAATGCTGAGGTCTCTTGCTGAAAATTTAAACCCTTCAGACTGTCTAAAAGACTGATCATGCTCTTCATCAATAATTATTATGCCGATATCTCTAAGAGGTATAAGCGCAGATGATCTTGTTCCAACAATTATTTTAATTGAACCAAATCTAGCCTTAAGCCATGTTTTTAGTCTTTTTGCTGCAGTTTGTTTTGAATGATAAATACCAATCTCTCCATTAAATCTATCTTCAAATCTTTTTAAAAGTTGCGGCGTTAGATTAATCTCAGGAACTAAAATTAATACAGACTTTTTTTGTTTTATAAATTTCTCAGCAAGCCTCAAGTAAACCTCTGTTTTACCAGATCCTGTGACACCATATAGTAGTGATGGGATAAACCCCTCAGACTTTGATAACGCCTTTACTGCTTTCTCTTGATCTGTTGTTAATTCAAACTTTTTGTCGTCTTCATTTATAGAGTAATCTATGATCTCCCCTATTTCTTTAACTTTTTTATTACTGACTTTTCTTAACTCTGTTGGAATAAAAGTACTAAAGACTTCGCCAATTGGATGGTGATAATAATCTGATGCCCATAATATAGAATCAAATATAGGCCTATCAAATAAGGTATGGCTATCAAGTATTGAGATAATCTTTTTTATGGTGCCTATTTTTTTTAAAGAATTGGGTTCTTGAATGCTTTTTACCACTACGCCGACTAACTTTCTTTTTCCGAATTGAACTGAAACACGAGTGCCTTTTTTAATTTTTTGATCAGAGCTATATGTAAAACATTGCCTTAAAGGCAATGAAACAGCTACATCATAGTAAAAAATATTCATTTTTTGATTGTAAAGAGGTTGTTTTTTGTTATAGTTCTCATCCAAATTTTGATTTTATTATGAAAAAAGATA
>CAYXZT010000016.1:0-18130 GCA_964469915.1 uncultured Gammaproteobacteria bacterium | reverse complement strand
CTGTATCATAACCATAAGTTACAACAGCTATATTTATAGTATCGTTATCACCAATGTCATTGTTAAATATTTCAACATGAGAATTTGCTTGGATAATAATACCTGACCCTCTTGGAACCTCACCAACAATGTTCCCCTCAGGAGCAAAGTTATCTGTATTGTTATTTACTGATTTATTATTGAAAACTCTAATATGGTGACCGCCTTGCTGAGGAATATCAGGTAGATCAAAAACCAATATCCCACCGGTATTATTTGATGCATAGTTATTGAATACATCAGCATAATATGAATTTTCAATCTCTATTCCTGCTACATTAAACTCAGCAATTGAATTTTTTACAATTATATTTTCTGATTGCCCTACATAGATGCCAGCGTCAGATGCCCCAATAGCTACACATGAATCAATAAGTACATTTTTTGACTCGACTGGGTACAACCCATAGGCTCCATTTTCAGAGCTTGGTCCATTAGTCCATTCTGTTCGAATGCGAATAAAGCTAATTCCGTCAACACCTTTAACTTTTATAGCATCCCCTTTAGCGTTTTCTACAGCAAAATCTCTAAGAATTACATTGTCAGAAGTTACAGAAAGTCCCTGTGCACCAGAAAGCTGGTTTTGAAACGAAAGAACAGTACTATTAATTCCATCGCCCTCTAAAATGATGTTATTTACGTCAATAGAAAGACTGTCTTCAAGCTCATACAAACCAGCTGATAGATGGATAATATCACCAGGGCTAGCAAGAATAAGTGCTTCCTGTATCTCTGTATAAGGATCTTGAGACGGTGATATATTGATAGTTTTCGCTAAGCAAAATGTGCTAAGCGCTACTAGACAATAAAGCCTAGACTGCTTCAGGAATATCTTCAAAACTCTCTAGAGGTTTCTTAAGTTCACCCCAGTCACATTCAAAATCATCTGGTGCATGCTCATATTCCAGTAAGCCTAAAGCCTCAAACTTTGGTCTAACTGAATCAGTCAATAGACCAATTCGTGATAGATTTGGTATAACCCTTGAAAACAAAAAGTTTCTAAACATATCAAATGTTTTCGTGTTCATTTGGAATTCCCTAGCTTCTTCTGGTGTCATTTTTAAGAATCTTTGCTCGGCTTTCGTATTAATAAGTCTTTCACGAGAAATAACACATGCTTCATATGCAAATTCAGCTCTATCTTCTATTTCTTCTGGTGTTAGTGTTTTTATGTAATCCTCTAAATAATTTATTCCAAAAGTAACATGTCGAGCCTCGTCCCTAACTACATAGTGCAGGAGTTGTTTTAAAAGAGGATCTTTAGTAATTGCTTTTAGCATCTGGAAGGCTGCAAGTGCTAATCCCTCAATAATAATTTGCATTCCAATAAACTTTAAGTCCCATCTTTCATCGGTAAGTATTTTATCAAGCAGTAACTTTAATGATGGATTAATGGGGTAGTGTATTCCAATCTTATCTTGCAGATATTTGTTAAAAACTTCTACATGCCTGGCTTCATCAAAAGTTTGGGATGCAGCATAAAGCTTAGCATTATATGTTGGAGCACAAGATGCAAGCTGAGATGCAACAAGTAATGCACCTTGCTCACCATGAAGAAATTGACTCATTAATTCTGCTGTTGAGTGTCTGTCAAAGAGTATTTTTTCGTCTTCTGAAAGATTCTGATAAGCCTCGAGTGTTTCATGCGGTAATTCTTCATCTGGCTCAACAATTTTTTCATCTGCTGGATGCGTGTAATCCCAATTCAAGTCAATTGATCCATTCCAGTTCAGTTCCTTACCAAGCTCATAAAGCTTTTTTATTCTATTATCAGCTACAGTGTAATCCCAGTTATAACAGCCTGTTAAAGGTGTATTAAATATTTCGACCACATCTTCAACTTGCTCAGATGTCATATTTACTTCATCGTCAAAGTATAGAAGTTCTTCAGGTGGTCCTTTTTGTTTAGTAATCTTCATGCGTTCCCCAATTAATGTTTACACTGCATACATTAACCATTTTATAACAGAAGTTAGATTTTGAAAAGTTTTGTTAACTCATCTAACAGAACTTCTCCCAGCTCTTCCGCCCTGTGGATTGTAATTGCGTTTTTATAATATTTTGTAACATCATGCCCAATACCAATTGCCTGAAGTTCTACCTGACTCTCATTTTCAATTAATGAAATTATTTTTCTAAGATGGCTATCCAAGTAGTCCTCTCTATTTGCTGACAATGTGCTGTCATCCACAGGAGCACCGTCAGATATCACAATCAAAATTTTTCTTTCTTCATTTCTTTTAATAAGCCTTTCATGTGACCAAGCAAGAGCTTCACCATCTATATTCTCTTTTAAAAGACCTTCTCTTAACATCGCACCAAAATATTTTCTTGATCTTCTCCATGAGTTATCTGCACTCTTGTAAATAATATGACGAATATCATTTAGTCGACCTGGGTTTGAAAGACTCCCATTTTTTATCCATTCTTGTTTGGTATCGCCACCTTTCCAGTGCTTTGTAGTGAAGCCAAGAACCTCAGTTTTAATCTGGCATCTTTCCAGAGTACTTCCAATAATATCAGCACAAATAGCTGCAAGACTTATCGATCTCCCTCGCATTGAACCAGAATTATCAATTAAAAGAGTTACAACAGTATCTTTAAAGTTTGTTTCGGTTTCTTGTTTATAACTCAAAGGATGACCTGGTTCAGCAATTACCCTATGAAGTCGAGCCGTATCAAGCATCCCTTCTTCAAGATTAAAGTTCCAACTTGTATTTTGTTTCGCTAAAAGTAATCTTTGTAATCTATTAGCCAACTTTCCAATTGTTGTTTGATAGGGCTTTATAAGATTATCCAGCTGCGCTCTAAGTCTTATGGTTTCATCAGCAGTTGTAAGATCCTTAGCATCTATAATTTCATCAAATTCCGAGGTAAAAATAGAATAGTCTTCATGTGTATTGGCTGCAAAATTATTTTCAGGATAAGTTAAAGCTTCTATCTCTTCATCTATTGATATGCCCTCTGATGCAGATTCAACTTGTTGTGTATCGTTATCTATCTCAATATCTATATCATCAAGCAAACTTTCTGAATCCGAATCTTGATTATCACTTTCTTGCTGATCCTCAATTTCTCCTTGCTCAATTTCATTTGTGCTTCCAGGGGTTTCGAATGGCTCATCTTCATCAATATCGTCGAGCGAACTGTTAGTCTTAAGTAAATTTATTTTTTTTAAAAACTCTGCAGACAATTTGCTAAAATCTTTTTGATTCCAAATTGAACTAATAATATCCTTTTTAATTTGTGATAGATTTGCTGAAGCAAACTTTTTATTGAAGTCGTTTAAGATATTTTGAGATGCTGGAAGCAAATCAAAGCCTGATGCTTCTTTAAGCCATAAGTTTGCACAAAGCGCTGTGTAATTTGGTGATTTCTTATCTTCAATATCTAGACTTTTGGTTTCTAGATATTCAATTATATTTGTCTTCGACCCTTTAAAATCTAATGAACCTATTATCTCTACTCTAGACATTTCAAGCTCGTTATAAACTAACCTCGCAGGAAGGGTAAGTGGGATTTCTTTCATAGGCTTGTGATATGCAAACCAAAACGCCTGGAAGTCGGACTCACCTCGCCATGTGGAAAGGTCTTTTGTTGATCTGGGAGTCGATGATAATGAAGCTTGATCTATGGCTGGCGGTCTTTGAGCAATACCATTTTTAGATGAAATATCTTTATTTTTTGATATAGCTTTTATAGATGATATTGATGCCTCGAAGAGTTTATCCCTATTTTTTATCCAGCCCATTCTATCTATGCTTTAGGCCCATCATTTTCAATATCTATATCAAAGCATCTTTGGAAATATTCGCAAAGTATAGGCTTTTCCATTTCATCACACTTATTAAGAAAGGATAATTTAAATGATGCAGTAATATCTTTAAATATTTTAAAATTCTGTGCCCATGAGATGATAGTTCGAGGTGACATTAATATTGAAATATCTCCATTTGCAAAACCATTTCTTGTTAGGTTTGCTAACTTAATCATATTTTTTAATATATCTTGATTTTTTGTACCTTTCATTTCTCCAACTTGCGATACAACAACTTTGTATTCCTGCTTAGGATCAAGATAATTTAGAGTCGATAGGACATGCCATCTATCCATTTGCCCTTGGTTGATTTGCTGTGTTCCATGATAAAGACCAGTTACATCACCTAGACCCACGGTATTTGTTGTTGCAAATAATCTAAAACATGAATGAGGATTAATAACTTTATTTTGATCAAGAAGAGTAAGCTTACCTTCAACCTCAAGAATTCTTTGGATTACAAACATAACATCAGGCCTTCCGGCGTCATACTCATCAAAGACCAGCGCAACTGGATTTTGAATAGACCATGGCAATAAACCCTCTTGAAATTCAGTAATCTGTTTTCCATCTTTAAGTTTTATGGCATCTTTACCAAGTAAATCTATTCTGCTTATATGACTATCAAGATTTATTCTTACACAAGGCCAATTTAGTCTGGCAGCCACTTGCTCAATATGAGTTGATTTTCCAGTTCCATGAAAACCCTGAATCATTACTCTTCGGTTATGCTCAAAGCCAGCCAAGATTGAGAGCGTTGTTTCCTTGTCAAAAACATAATTAGGATCTATTTCTGGCACCCACTCAGTTTTATCTTTAAAGCCCTTGACAGATATCTTAGAGTCAATGTTAAAAACTTTTGATACGTCTATTTTAAGATTTGGTTTTTTTGGAAGGTCTATATTGGAGTTAATCGCCATTTTTTTTATTTAGTTTTTGTGATTTGTAATCATGATACTTTTTGACCCATGAAAGTTCTAGTTTTTTTATAAACAATGTAAGATGAATGTTCATCAAGGCATGAGTCTTTTAAAGGAGCTTAAATCAATGGAAGAAAAAAACAATCTTTTAGAAAAATCTTTAGATTTATTCTCATTAAATAAAATTGATAGAGATATTTATACTTGGACAGGAAAAAATGTAGGATGGGCTCGAGTTTTTGGGGGTCAAGTAATGGCTCAAACTTTAATTGCTGCATATAAAACTATAAGCGTTGATCATTTTGCCCACTCTTTTCATTCATATTTTTTAAGACCTGGTCACATGGATAAACCTATTATATTTATGGTAGATAGAATTCGAGATGGTAAAAGTTTTTCAACAAGAACCGTGAAGGCACTTCAAGATGGAGAGGCAATATTTAGCTGCTCAATATCTTTTCAAAAGGATGAGGATGGGCTTGAGCATCAAATTCCTATGCCCGATGTTCCTGGACCGGAAACACTTAGGAATGAAATAGAAATAAGGGAAGAAGTTCTTAAAAAATTAAAATTAGATTCTGAGGATATGCCTGCTTTCCTTCGTCAAAAAGAAATTGAAATGAGGCCTGTCGAGGTGCAAGATTATTTTAATCCAAAAAGAATGCCTCCATATAAAAATACTTGGATTAAGCCTGAGGGAAAAATTCCTGACGATCAAAAAATACAACAGGCATTCCTTCTGTATATATCTGATATGGGTCTTATTGCTGCTGCAAATAATTCTATTGGTGTTAACTTTCTAACAAAAAATCTTCAAAATGCTAGTTTAGATCATGCAATGTGGTTTCATAGAAAAGTAAACCTTAATGATTGGTTTTTATATTCTATAGATAGTCCAATTACTCGAAATGCTAGAGGTTTTTCAAGAGGATCTATTTTCTCTCATAATGGAGACTTGGTTGCTTCTTGTACACAAGAAGGTCTAATTAGATTATGGCCAGATTCAAAAGATGCTAACTAGGAACCTCTAATAAAGTCAGTCAAAAATTTAACTTTATCCGGATTTATATTTGGCGTAATCCCATGTCCTAAGTTGAATATGTATCCAGGATAATCTTTATATTTAGTTAGAATTTTTGTGGTTTCTTTTCTTATAACATCATTAGATTCTAAAAGAATTTCAGGATTGAGATTGCCTTGAATTGAGACTTTATTCCTTACCTCATTCAAATCAATATCGTTCATGCTCCAGTAAAGACTTAAGCAATCTGCTTGGGATGTCATGATAGTTTTTAATTGAGCCTTGGGCTCTCTTGAAAATAATATAATTGGAATATTTTTTGTGAGAATGTCATTTTTTAAGAGTGCTATTAATACACTTATATATTCTAATGAGTAGATTTTATATTCATCTTCATTTAATAAATTTGCCCACGAATCAAATATTTGAATAACATCAGCACCTGCCTCAACTTGTTTTTTTAGATATTCAAAGCAAGCCTTTGTAAGACTATCTAGAAATATATGCGCTTCAACATTATTTTCTTTCAGAAAATTTCTAGTGAATAAAAAATCTTTGGAGGATCTTCCTTCAATAGAATAGGCAGCAAGAGTCCATGGACTTCCACAAAAACCTATTAATGGGATATTCCGAGGAAGGGATCTCCGTATATTTTCTACCGCCTTGTATACATAAGAAAGTTTTTCAGAATCGAAAGGTTCAATATTTATTACATCTTTGGCAGTTTTTACTGGATTACCGAATACAGGCCCTTCACCTTCTAAAAACTTAACATCCAAGCCCATGGCATCAGGTATTGTTAAAATATCAGAGAAAAGTATAGCTGAGTCTAATTCAAAAGCATTTATAGGCTGCAATGCTAATTCACAGCAGACTTCAGGATTTTTACACATATCAAGAAAGTTCTTAAATTTTTTTCTTACAGCCCTGTATTCGGGCATATATCTTCCTGCTTGACGCATATACCAAATTGGAGGAACGGGAAGTACTTCGTTATTGAGTGCCTTTAAAAAAATAGATTCTTTTTCTGTCATGAGACGTATTTTATTATACTTTTTGCTGCTTCACGTCCTTCCCATATCGCTGTAACAACTAAATCTGATCCTCTGACCATATCTCCACCAGAAAATATTTTTTTATTCGATGTCTGAAATTTGAACTCTTGATGTTCCTCAGCAACTACTAGGCCATTTTTTTGTGTACTAATATTAAAATCCTCAAACCATTTTGCGGGGCTAGCTCTAAAACCAAAAGCTACAATAACTGCATCAGCGTCATAAATCATTTCTGACCCTGGAATAGGGATTGGAACTCTTCTCCCATTTTGATCAGGTTCTCCTAACTGAGTTTTAACAATTTTCACACCTTGTACTTTTTCATCCCCAATAATATCAATAGGTTGTATGTTGAATTCAAACTCAACACCTTCCTCTTTTGCATTTTGAACCTCTCTCTTGGATCCAGGCATATTTTCTTCATCTCTGCGATACAAACATTTTACTGATTTGGCTCCTTGTCTTATAGCAGTTCTATTGCAATCCATAGCGGTATCACCACCACCCAAAACAATAACTTTTTTACCCTTTAAATTAATAAAATCGTTTCGATTGGTTTTTAACTTTAGCAGTTTCTTGGTACTAGAAATTAAGTAGTCAATTGCTTTGTGTACTCCTGATAATGACTCTCCAGCAAAACCACCCTCAAGAGAGGTATAGGTGCCCATTGCTAAAAAGACAGCATCGTATTCGTCATATAATTTTTTAAATGATATATCTTTCCCAATTTCTTTGCCTAAATTAAACTCAACACCCATTTCCTCTAAAATCTTCCTTCTTCTTTTGACAACAGATTTTTCTAATTTAAACTCAGGAATTCCGAAAGTTAATAAGCCGCCTATTTCTTCATTTTTATCATAGACATGGCTATGCACACCAGATCTTGTTAAAACATCTGCACATGATATTCCTGCAGGACCAGCTCCAATAATAGCTACCTTTTTATTAGTCCATTTCCTATATGACATGTCTGGTTTCCAACCCATCTCAAATGCTTTTTCAGTAATATATTTTTCAGTTGAGCCAATGGTAACTGCACCAAAGCCATCATTTAATGTGCAAGCTCCTTCACATAGCCTATCTTGGGGGCAAACTCTACCACATACTTCTGGAAGACTATTTGTTGAGTGGCATAGTTCTGCTGCTTCTATAATATTTCCTTCATTTACAAGCTTTAACCAATCTGGAATAAAATTATGAACAGGACATTTCCATTCGCAGTATGGATTGCCACAATCTAAGCACCTGTGAGCTTGATTAGATGCTTGAACTTGATTGTATTCTCCATAAATTTCTACAAAACTAATTTTTCTTTCCTCTGCTGATTTTTTAGCGGGGTCATACCTCCTAACATCTAAAAATTGAAAATCATTTTCAAGCTTTTCATGATTTACATACTCATCTCTAAAGTTAGTGGGGACACTTTCGTTTTTAAGATTGAAACTATTTCCTTGGGCTGAAAAAACTTCCTCTTTCCATTTGAGTAATTTGTCTTTAGCAATATCAAAATCATCAAGTGGAGCAAATGATTTTGTAATATATTTTCCATTCACTCTAAGCTTACCGTAAAAGAATGGAGATTTAGGTTGAGTAAAAAGTAAAACTCCTTTCTCAATTTTGTATTGCTTATTTTTCATATGATAAAAGTGTATGACACAGTATGACACTTTCAGAAAACAAATGATAGATTACATGCTATAATATTGTTAAAACCACACTTACTATGCCTGGATTATTTAAAAAAGAAGAATTTCGAGACAACTGCGGCTTCGGCCTTGTAGCAAATACTAATGGCAAGAAATCCCATAAAGTTATTCTTAACTCGATCGATGCATTAGTGAGTATGACTCACAGGGGTGGTGTTGGGTCTGACGGTAAAACTGGCGATGGCTGCGGACTTCTTTTTGATATAGATCATACATATTTTAAAAATGTTGTCTTATCAGAACAAAAAAAAGATTTAGGTGAGCATTTTGCAATAGCTCAGATATTCTATACAAAAAAAATTAAGACTATTATTCCTAAGTTAGAAGAAATTTTGAATCATGAGTCATTAACTTTATTAACTGTTCGAGAGGTACCAGTTAAAAAAAATATTCTTGGTGAAATCGCCTTAAGTTGTCTCCCAAACATCTACCAAATCTTTATAAAACCAAGTTCTAAAGACTTTAACCATCAAGAGTTTGAAACCAAGCTCATTCAGGCAAGGAAATTTATAGAAGAAATATTTATGGATGATGAGCTACTTTACATTTGCAGCATGTCATCAAAAACTATTGTTTATAAGGGGCTTATGCTGCCAAAATCAATTAAAGAATTCTATCAAGACTTAAATAATAAGGATTTTAGAGCTTCAACTTGTGTCTTTCATCAAAGATTTTCAACTAATACAAGCCCAAGATGGCATCTTGCCCAGCCTTTTAGGCTGCTTGCTCACAATGGAGAGATTAATGCTATCAGAGGAAATAGAAATTGGGTAAAAGCTAGATCGTCTAAGTTTTCTACACCCTTAATTCCAAAAATTCAGAAATTCAAAGAGCTTGTGAATGAGTCTGGATCAGACTCTTCATCCTTAGACAATATGATTGAACTTCTTGTTAAAGGTGGTGTTGATTTATTTAGAGCTGTTCGAATGGTTTTGCCACCCGCATGGCAGAATACCCAAACCCTAGATCCAGATATAAGAGGTTTCCATGAATATAATTCTATGCATATGGAACCATGGGATGGCCCAGCGGGTATCGTTATGGCCGATGGCAAATGGGCAGTATGTATACTAGATAGAAATGGTCTTAGACCTGCAAGGTATCAGATCGATACTAGTAATATTATTACAATAGCTTCAGAAACTGGTGTAAACCCAGTTAATGAAGATGATGTAATAGAAAAAGGCAGAGTTCAGCCTGGTGGAATCTTAGCAATTGATACTTCTACTGGAAAGATTTTTAGTGAGGCACAAATTGACCAAGATCTTAAAGATAAATTTCCATACCGTAAGTGGCTAAAAGAAAATGCTGTTTATATAGAATCAAGTTTAGACTCATATGAAGGTCCTGGCCTTAAACAAATAGAAGCAAATAAATTTATAACTGCATCAAAACTTTTTCTTCTATTTAAAGAAGAGAGAGTATCTGTAATAAAACCATTGGCTGTAGAATCCCAAGAGGGCACAGGTTCTATGGGAGATGACACTGCTCTAGCTGTTATGAGTAAAATGCATAGGCAACTGTATGATTTTTTTAGACAGCAATTCGCACAGGTTACAAATCCACCTATAGACTCATTAAGAGAGGTTGGTGTGATGACATTGGAAACTTGCTTTGGACCTGAGTTAAATATTTATGAGGAGACTGCAGAGCATGCAAAGAGATTAGTTACAACTTCGCCCGTACTTTCTCATAAAAAACTAGATGCAGTTTTAAAAAACAAATATTTTAAATCTGAAAGTATAAATTTAATTTTCGATAGCTCTGTATCATTAAAGAATGCAATAAAAGCTCTTCAAAAAGATGTAGTAAATAAAGTCAAAGAAGGTACTTCAATAATACATCTAATTGAAGATGTTCCTCCTGAAGGAAAATTATCTATTAATGCATTATTAGCAGTCGGTGCTGTTCATCAGCATCTTGTAAGATTGGGGCTGAGATCAGATGCAAATATAGTAATTAGCTCGTCTTCTGCAAGAGATACTCATCAAATAGCCTGCTTGATAGGATTTGGTGCCACTGCTGTTTATCCTTCATTGGCCTATCAAACAATTCTTGATTTAACTCAAAGGAATGAACTTAAGGGCCACCCTCATGAAAACTGCTCAAGATATAGAAAAGGAATAAATAAGGGATTACTTAAGATAATTTCAAAAATGGGTATATCTACAATATCCAGTTATAGAGGGTCTCAGCTATTTGAAATAGTTGGATTAGATAAAGATGTAGTTGATTTATGTTTTACCAATACAACCAGTAGGGTAAAAGGTAAAAATTTCAAAAACTTAGATGCTCAGCTTAGATCCATTGATGATTATGCTCGTTCTAATCTTTCTGATATGAATGTTGGCGGGCTTTTGAAATATATTCATGGTGGTGAGTATCATGCATATAATCCTGAGATAGTTAAAAAATTACAAGAAGCAGTTACCAGTAGCTCATATGTTACTTATAAAGAGTATTCAAATTTGGTGGATAATAGACCGCCAGCAATGCTTCGAGATTTATTAGAGGTTAATACCGCCAAAAAAGCAGTAGAAATTTCTAATGTTGAGAGTGAAAAAAATATTCTAAATCGATTTGATTCAGCAGGAATGAGTCTAGGAGCATTATCACCAAAAGCGCATGAGACACTTGCTGAGGCAATGAATGAAATTGGTGGCAGATCTAATTCAGGTGAAGGCGGAGAGGCGGTTGAAAGATATGGCACATCCAGAATGTCTAAAATTAAACAAATTGCTTCAGGTAGATTCGGTGTAACACCTCATTACTTAGTAAATGCTGAGGTGCTTCAGATTAAAATTGCTCAGGGGGCTAAGCCTGGAGAGGGAGGTCAATTACCAGGAGGGAAGGTTAATAAATTAATAGCCAAATTAAGATATTCAACTCCTGGAGTAACGCTAATATCTCCACCACCGCATCATGATATTTATTCAATAGAAGATTTGGCTCAACTTATATATGACCTCAAAGAGGTTAATCCTAAAGCACTAGTTTCTGTAAAATTAGTTTCAGAACCTGGCGTTGGAACTATTGCATCAGGAGTAGCAAAAGCTTATGCAGACCTAATTACTATTTCAGGTCATGATGGTGGCACCGGTGCAAGTCCTTTAACTTCGATTAGGTATGCTGGATCTCCATGGGAGCTTGGATTGGCAGAAGCTCACCAAAGCCTCAGGGATAGTGGTTTGCGGCACAAGGTAAGACTTCAAGCTGATGGTGGTATGAAAACCGGTTTAGATGTTATTAAAGCAGCAATTCTTGGTGCAGAATCTTTTGGATTTGGAACAGGGCCAATGATAGCTATGGGCTGCAAGTATTTAAGAATATGCCATCTTAATAATTGTGCTACAGGTGTTGCGACTCAAAGAGACGATTTAATAAACCAACACTTCATTGGCGAAAAGGAAAAAGTGATAAATTATTTTAAATTTATTGCCCATGATGTTCGTGAACATTTAAGTGCTATGGGAGTTTCAAAATTAGAAGATATTATTGGTCAGACACAATACTTAGAAAAAATTAAGGATCTTGATGTTCAATATCAATCAATTGATTTAAGTGATTTGCTATACAAAGATAAAAATATTAGTGAATCATTCTTTTGCACTTCAAAGAAGAATCCTCCGTGGGATAAAGGAATATTAGCAAAGAAAATTCTTAAGGATTTAAAACCTTCAATAGATGCATCAAAACCTATCTCTGCAGATTATAAGATATTAAATACTGATAGATCAGTTGGTGCTTCATTGTCTGGTTACATCGCAAGTAATTTTGGTGAGGTTGGTTGTAAAGAGAGTATTAATATAAATTTTACTGGCTCAGCAGGACAAAGTTTTGGTTGCTGGAATGCTAATGGCATTAACCTTAGTTTAGAAGGGGACGCAAATGATTACGTTGGTAAAGGGATGAATGGTGGAAGTATTGTTGTTAAAAATAATAGTAATTACGCTAGAAATAATCTTAATACATCGCTTGTTGGTAACACCTGTTTGTATGGCGCAACCGGGGGAGAGCTTTTTGTTTCTGGAAGAGCAGGTGAGAGGTTTGCTGTAAGGAACTCTGGCGCAAGTGCTGTTATCGAAGGTGCTGGAGATCACTGTTGTGAGTATATGACAGGTGGACATATTACTGTTCTTGGTTCAGTTGGAGCTAATTTTGGAGCAGGGATGACGGGTGGTTTTGCGTATGTTCTAGACGAAGACAAAAGTTTTTTTGATAATTGTAATAGGGGCTCAGTAAATTTAGAAAGAATCACAACAGAAGATATGCAGCCTCATAGAAGGCATCTTAAAGAAATAATTAAATCTCACTATAAACATACCAATAGCAAGAAAGCTAAAGAGTTAGTTGATGATTTTGACAGGTTCGAGCCATACTTTTGGCTTGTTGTTCCAGCTGCATCTAATATTCAAGATTTACTAAAAGCTACAACAGCTAACGCAGCTTAATTAAAAGGTTTCTCTAAGTTTTTTTTCTTAAATTCACTCGTTTTAAAAGCAATTCCTTTTGCATTAATGAGAATTAAATTGAGCTTCCCTGATGAAACTTTTTTATCATTAAAAAGATATTTTTTTAGGTTCTGAAATTTATAATTTTTATAGTCACCATCCAGACCAAGTGAATCAATTAAGTTGATCATATTATCCAGTTGATGGGTTTTAATATGACCTTCAAAATAGGATATCTTTGCAGCAATCAACATACCAAGAGTTACTGCAGCTCCGTGGGTAATACCCTTATATCTATGAAAAGCTTCAATAGCATGCCCAAAAGTATGGCCAAAATTAAGAATTGCTCTTATACCACTTTCTTTTTCATCTCTTGTAACTATCTTTGATTTGGTTTTGATTGACTCTTCTATTATTTGCTCAAGAACACTCAAATTCCTTTTTTTTATTTTTTCTGAGTTTTCTTGAAGAATCTTATATAGCTTTTTATTGCCTATAAATGCATATTTAACAACCTCACCAAGGCCAGATTTATATTCTATTTCTGGCAAAGTTTCTAAAAATTTAGTACTAATAAGAACTAAGCTTGGATTATTAAACGAACCTACTAAATTCTTACCTTGTTTTATATTAATTGCTGTTTTGCCACCAACAGAAGAATCTACTTGAGCAAGAAGTGTTGTAGGGATCTGAATATAGTTTATACCTCGTAAGTATGTTGCAGCACAAAATCCAGTAATATCTCCTACTACCCCTCCACCAAAAGCTATCATAGAATCAGATCTATCGAACTTAAGATCTGCTAACTTTTCTAGAATACTAATATAAGTTGAAAATGATTTAGATTTTTCTCCACAAGGAATGACATAAAAATAGACCTGCTTGTTAAAATCCAGAGTTGACTTAAGCTCTTTAATAAACTTTTTAGGTATTCCTGAGTCGGTAACAACAAGGATTTTGTTATTAGATTTTAAATGAGATGAAAGTCTTTTTTTAGAAATTGCATTTTTTGCAATTACAACTTCATAATCCAGATTTTTTTTACCAACTTTAATAATTTTAGCCATAGTTTTTGACTAATTTAATTATTTCTGATGAAACCTCTTGGCTAGATTTATTTTCAGTATTTACAGTATAGTCCGACACTTCTTCATATAAACTTTCTCTCTCAATATGAAGGTTTTTAAGAATTTCTGCAGGATCACCATTTTTTAGTAAAGGCCTATCTTTATCTTTAGAGGTTCTTTCTAATTGTACTTCTATAGGAGTTGATAAATAAAATACCGTACCTCTAGATGAAAGTAGTTCTCTGTTAGTTTCTGACAAAATAATTCCTCCACCAGTAGAAAGAACAATTGAATTTTGTTGCACCATTTCTCCTAGAACTTTTGATTCTCTTTTTCTAAAACCTTCTTCACCCTCTAGATCAAATATCCAATCTATAGAGGCTCCTGTCCTAGTTTCAATCTCTTCATCAGTATCAAAAAAATTAAGAAATAATTCACTTGAAATTATTTTTCCAACTGTTGATTTTCCTGATCCCATTGGACCGACTATAAATATATTCATAATAAGTTAAATTTAAGAAAAGATTTTACCACCTAACTCCTGAAAATACCTTTTTTCATATTAAAACTTCACTGTTTAAGACATAATATTAAAGATTTAAATATGTTAAAAACAATAAAAATTTTTTTCTGGTTAAGCATTTCAGGGTGCATTTTAGCTATTGCTACTGTTCTGACATCCTATTTACTATTAAGGCCCTCTTTACCAGAAATATCTCTAGTGGATGAATCTCAGCTTCAAATGCCACTTAAAATATATACAGAAGATGGTGTATTAATAGGTGAATTTGGAGAAATTAAAAGAAGGCCACTAAGTTTTAAAGAAATACCAATAGATATTAAAAATTCCTTTCTTGCTGCTGAAGATGATGCTTTTTTCAATCATCAAGGTATCAGTTATACAGGTTTAATTCGATCAGTCATTCGATGCATTGGTCCTAATGGATGTTATGGCGGCGGCGGTACTATATCTATGCAAGTGGTCCGTGGTTATTTACTCACTAGAGATCAAACAATCCTAAGAAAATTAAAAGAAATCTTCCTTGCTCTTGAGTTGGAAAGTAATTTATCTAAAGAAGAAATTTTTGAGTTATATGTAAATAGAAACTTTTTTGGAAATAGATCATACGGTATTGAGGCGGCCGCCAATACATATTTTAATAAATCGGTAATTGAACTTGATCTTGCAGAGTCTGCAACGATAGCAGCTATGGCTCAGTCACCATCCAGAATCAATGCCATCAAAGCACCAATAAGAACAAAGCAAAGAAGAGACTGGATCTTGCGTAGAATGCTTAAATTAAGATTGATAGATTCTGAAGACTATTATTCTGCATTAGACACCTCGTTAAAAGTTGCAAATAATATTGATTTATATGAAGTAGATGCAAGATATTTGGCTGAGCTTGCTAGGCAAGAAATTATAAAAAGGTATGGTTTAAGGGCATATAAAAATGGATGGTCTGTTTATACAACGATCAACTCCAAGTCACAATACAGCGCACAAAAACATCTTAAAAATCAATTATCTTTGTATCACAAAAGGCATGGATGGATTGATTCTAGAAATTTTGTAGAAATTTTTAATGAAGAACAATTAAAGCTTTTGAATAACCTGGATACCTCATTTATTTTCAGTGAAATTTCAAAAAGCAGTTCATTTGACGACAAAGAACTTGTTATTAATAAAATTAAATCAGTATTTGATGATTTTCCTTTTTACAAATCACATATAAAAGGCTTAGTAATAAAAATAAATCCTTCCAAGTTATTTTACTTAAATGAATATTTAGAAGTTGATTCGATCTCTTGGTCATCTGAATATGAGTGGGCAAGAAAAAGATTGGAAATAGACAAAAGAGGAGCTAAACCCAAGTCATTCAATGATTTTATAGAATTAGGAGATTTTATTTATCTTAAACAGATTGATGAAGAGCTTATTCTTGATCAAATACCTGTTGCAGAAGCATCATTGATATCTATTGATCCCAATAATGGAAAACTTGTATCGTATGTTGGCGGTATTGATTTTAATAAAAGCAATTTTGATAGAGTCAGACTCTCTTATCCTCAGTCAGGATCAAGCTTTAAACCATTTATTTATGCATCTGCATTAGCAAATGGTTATAACCTATCATCCCTTATAAATGATGCTCCAATTGCTTTTGAAGATAAAAATTTAGAAAGTGTCTGGAAGCCTCAAAACTATACTGGTAAATTTTATGGGCCAACCACAATTAGAGAAGCATTAGTTCAATCAATCAATATAGTTTCTATAAAGCTGCTTAGAGAGTTAGGTATAAATAAATCACATGAATATATAGAAAAGTTTGGTTTTGAAAAAAATAGACTGCCTGCCGATTTATCATTAGCGCTTGGGTCCGGAAATTTCTCACCTGTTGAAATGGTCAGGGCATTTAGTGTTATAGCAAATGGTGGATATTTAGTTGATCCATTTTTTATCGATAAAATTGTGGATAGAGATAATCAGGTCATTTATTCGCACCAAGACTATATCGAATCAACGAATATTAATTCTATTACAGCTTTCCCATGGCTTGATACTATAGAGATGGAGACCAAGCGTCCATATACTCTCTTAAAACCCTTAAATAATAAAGAAAAAGTTATCGATGAAAGGATTGCATATTTGGTTAAAGATATCCTTAAAGAGCATATGAAAAGAGGTTCTGCAGGAAGAAGGTCTGCTCTTTTAAAGAGAGATGATATTTATGGTAAAACAGGTACAACTAATGACTCTATTAGTACATGGTTTTCTGGATTTAATGAAGATTTAGCAACAACAGTTTGGGTAGGAACCGATGACTTTTCTTCACTGGGTAAGAATGAGTATGGGTCTTCAATAGCACTTCCTATATGGGTTGATTACATGAGCGATCAGTTGGAGGACCTTGAAATTAAAGGAAATTCTATACCTGAAAAAATATCTTTTATTAAAGTAAATCCTGATACAGGAAAGCCAAATGATGGAGATGATATTAATGGATATTTTGAACTTTTCTTAGATGAGAATATTCTAAATTAACCCTTAAATATATTTAAAGAAAGGAGTTCCCATACATTATCTATATAGCTACTAGGTGAGTCTTTAAATTTAGATCGAATATATCGCCCAACATTTCCTTCTAAACAAGTAACTATTAGCTGAGCTGAAATACCTGGTTGGGTGATTAAATTATCTATATCTTCAGATAGCATTTGTTTGATTGATAACTCAAATCTCTCAAAAAATTGATTAACGGAATCAGTTACATTTTGCTCATCTGATGAAAGAGCCTCTCTAGATAACAATCTTGCAAACCCCTTATTTTTTTCGATAAATAGCACAAAAAACAAGAAAGCATTTTTTACTTTTTCTTTAGAGCTTAAATCAGTTTTTTTAAGCTCACCACATTTACTAAAGATTGCATCATCACAAAACGAGAATAGTTCGGCGTATATAGCTCTTTTGCTTGGAAAATGTCTATATAAAGCAGCTTCAGTAATCTCTGATTTTTCTGCCAATAAAGAGGTGGTTATTTTTGATAGATTTCTCTCTTCTAATAATCCAGCAAGAGATTGCAGAATAATACTTTTTCTATCATTTTTCATAACTTAATCTAAATTTATATCAATATCAGGGCAAATGCGAGAAAGTTCTGAAAGAAAAAGATCTTTAATACTATTCATTTCTTCAAAAGAGTTACCTTCGAACCTTAGAACTAGTTTTGGTGTTGTATTCGATGCCCTAATCAAGCCCCAGCCATTTTTAAAATTAACTCTAAGGCCATCTATTGTAATTTTTTCACCATCTAGCTCACAGTTATCCTCAAAATCTTTAATAATTGAGAATTTATTCTCATCTGTAACAGTTATATTTAACTCAGGTGTTGAAAATGACTGAGGAAATTCATTAATGAGTTCTGAAATACTTTTATTTGTATTATTGAGTATCTCTGCAACTCTGACTCCCGAGTAGTGACCATCGTCAAAGCCATACCATTTGTCATTAAAAAATATATGACCACTCATCTCGCCACCGAGAAGTGCATCA
>CAYXZT010000015.1:0-18678 GCA_964469915.1 uncultured Gammaproteobacteria bacterium | reverse complement strand
GCTTCTTCTAACTGTTTAAATAAATCTTGACTAGTTTCCACAATAATCTCTTTTGGTGTTTATAATTATACCAAATGAAAAAGCGAATTCTAACAGGTATTACGACAACTGGTACTCCTCATATAGGAAATTATTTAGGAGCTATCAAACCTGCTATCAAAATGGCTAGTGAATTCGACGAATCATTTTATTTTTTAGCAGATTATCATGCAATTATAAAAAATTCTAATAGTAATGAGATTGGTGATTCAGTAAAAAATATTGCGCTTGCTTGGATAGCATCTGGTCTGGATATTGAAAAATCTTTTTTTTATAGGCAATCAGACGTTCCTGAAATTCTTGAATTAAGTTGGGTTTTAAATTGCGTGACAGCAAAAGGTTTGATGAATAGGTCGCATGCATATAAAGCAGCTACAGCTTTAAATACAAAAGATGAAGATAAAGGCATAACTATGGGTTTATTTTCTTATCCAGTTTTAATGGCAGCAGATATATTAATGTTTGATGCAACACATGTCCCTGTTGGCGCTGATCAGAATCAACATATTGAGATGACAAGAGATATTGCTGCGCGTTTTAATCATACGTATAAAAAAATATTTGAATTGCCAGAAGCAATTATTGAATCAGAAAAAGATATTGTTTTAGGAATTGATGGTAGAAAAATGAGCAAGTCTTATGGAAATATCATACCTTTACTTTCAACTGAAAAGGCTTTAAAAAAATCTATAGCAAAAATTGTAACCAATTCACTAGAACCTGGTGAACCAAAAGATACTGATGGTTGCTCAGTTTTCTCTCTTTATTCTCATTTTGCATCTAAAAATGAGTTATTAGAGCTTGCAGATGACTATAAAAATGGTATTTCTTGGGGCGATGCTAAAAATAAATTATTTAGTTTAGTAAATAATGAAATATCGCCTATTAGGGAGAGATATGAAGAGTTTTCTACTAATGACAAGCTTCTTAACGAGCTTCTTCATGAAGGCTCACTTAAAGCTAGGGTTATGGCAAAAGAAAAGATAGCTGTAGTTAGAGAGTTAATTGGTATCAAGCCTATTTCTTAATGAAATCTTCTGGATCATCATGGCTAAAGTTTGGCTTGTTCACTGTTGGTCTAGGTCAGTCCTTTGTATTTGTGATTGTTCCTCCACTAGCAAGAGAGCTTGGCTTATCTGAGGTTCAAATTTCACTTGTCTTTGCTTTTTCAGCTATTGCATGGGCATTAACTAGCTCTTCATGGGGAAGGGCAAGTGATAGGTATGGAAGAAGAAATATAGCTATTCTTGGGTTGGTAGGTTATTCATTTTCTTTAGTTGCAATGATCACTCCATTATTTCTAGTTGAAAGAAATCTTCTTGATGTAACATTCCTTTTCCCATTATTAATACTTGGTAGGCTTTTAAATGGACTTATTGGATCAGCCTCAAGACCTGCATCATTTGCTTATATTGCTGATAATAGTTCAGCTGACAAGAGAACATTAAAATTTGCAAGACTAGAATCCAGTTTTCTACTAGGAACCGTAGCTGGCCCTTTAATAGGTGGGTTTCTAATTTTAATTACTAAGGAAACACCGTTTTATGTATTTAGTTTGATGTCACTAATAGCATCTGTTGGAATATTTATAAATCTTAAGAATACAAGTATTCATAAAAAATCAGAAGAAATCGTGGCTAAAGTATCATGGAAATCTAGTACTGTATGGCCGTTTCTATTGGTTGCATCTATTGCCAGTCTTTGTCAGGCATCATTGCTTCAGTCTATAGGTTTTTACGTATTTGATATATTTCCTACCTTGGATGACTTACCAATTGTTGTAAGCATGAGTTTTGCTGTTCTTTCTATATCAACTATCGTTAGTCAATATTTATTTACAGATGCATTCCCGTTAACTAACTATAAGCTATTGATGTATGGTAGTTTTTTAATAATTTTTTCTTTCTTCACAATGGCATATTTTCAGAAAATATCTATCTACTATTTATCGTTGTTAATAAATGGTCTTGGCGGGGGTATGATTAGGCCAGCTATATCATCTTCCTTATCATTATCTCAAGCTCCAGAAAATCAAGGTTCAGCTGCAGGATATCTAGGATCCGTATATCCGATAGGGCATATATTAACTCCTTTTGTAGCTATGCCTATATATGCCACAAACCCTTCATTTTTATATCTATTTAATTCATTATTATCTATATTTATAATTATATTTATAATGACACATCCTATATTTCAAAAGATAACCAATAATGAAAAAAGCATTACTCATAGTTAACTTAGGAACACCTGACGATCCAGGTTACTTTAGTGTATTTAAATATCTTAGAGAATTTTTATCTGATGAAAAGGTTCTAAATATAAATCCAATTTTAAGATTTATTCTAGTGAATTTTATTATTTGTCCTACTAGATCCTTTTCCTCATCTAAGATTTATAAAAAAGTTTGGGATAAAGATAATGGATCTCCGCTTCTCCATAATACAAAATTATTAGCTCAAAAACTGGATAAAAAGCTTCCTGATGTAGATGTTCAATATGCTATGAGGTACCAATCACCCTCAATTAAAATGACCTTAAATAAGATGCTTTTAAAGAATCCTGATGAGATAGTTATCCTGCCGTTATTTCCTCATTATGCAGCTGCTACAACTGGATCTGTATTTAAAGAAGTTACATCATATCTTTCAGATAAGTGGGTAGTACCAAAGATTACTTTTATTAATCAATTCTATGACAATACCAAATTTATTGAAGCATGGCTTGAGAAAGCTCGTGAATTTGATATGAATTCATATGACAAAATTATTTTTAGCTATCATGGTGTGCCTAATAGCCATGTAGATAATGTATATCCAGATAGTATGTGTTCTGACAATAATTGTGAAACTAAAATTACAAATGATAATAAGTTTTGTTACAAGGCAACTGTTTATGAAACGACAAAAATACTAGCTTCAAAACTTGGATTAGAGCCTAATCAATACATCGTTACATTTCAATCAAGGCTTACTAACAAATGGCTATCTCCATTCACAGATGATGTTTTACAAAACCTTCCAAAAAATGGATCTAAAAAGGTTCTAGTTTTCTCACCAGCTTTTACAGCAGATTGTTTGGAAACAATTATTGAAATTGGAGATGAATATAAAGAACTCTTTTATGAGGCAGGCGGAGATACTTTAGACTACGTACCGTCATTAAATTATTCTGATAAGTGGGTTGATGCTATTGTAGATATTTCAAATATTAATGAGGGTAAAGATGTTCAAGAATGATCTTTTAAAAGGAAAGCGAATACTTGTAACCGGTGGTGGAACAGGGTTAGGAAAGGAGATGGCTTCACATTATGCTGAGCATGGTGCAGATCTATATATATGTGGAAGAAGAGAAGGAGTCTTAAAGGAAACAGCAGATCAATTAGTTTCAGATTATGGAGTAAATGTTAGTTATGAATCTTTAGACATAAGAGCGTCTAAGGATGTCGATGATTATATTCAAAGAATTTTTGACGCTGGACCTCTAGATGGATTAGTCAATAATGCTGCTGGTAATTTCATTTCACCCACAAAAGATTTATCTCATAAGGGCTTTGATGCAATTGCTAATATTGTCTTTCATGGAACATTTTATATGACTCATTCAGTTGGTAAACGCTGGATTGAATCTAACCACAAAGGCTCTATTATTTCGATTCTAACAACATGGGTATGGACTGGATCTCCTTATGTTGTTCCTTCTGCTATGTCTAAATCTGGAATAAATGCTATGACTCAATCCCTTGCCGCAGAATGGGGAAAATATAATATTAAGGTGAATGCAATAGCGCCAGGACCATTTCCTACAAAAGGAGCATGGGAAAGGCTAAACCCTAAAGGTAATGATGAAAGTTCAATGGGATCTGTTCCATTGGGCAGAGTTGGGCAGATGAACGAGCTTCAAAATTTAGCTACTTTTTTAATGGCAGATGGCTGTGATTATCTAACTGGCCAAACCATTGCTATCGATGGCGCTCAATATTTAACTGGTGGTGGAACCTTTTCAGGATTAGATAAATTAACTGAAGATGATTGGGAACAGATGCGAGCTATGATAAGGTCATCTAACGACAAAGATAAAGCTAAAAGAAGCTAGGAGTATTGATAATGGAAAATACAAAACAATCAATGAATGAAATTTTAACGTTACAAAAAAATTATTTTATAAAACATGGCTCGCCATCAATTGAGCTAAGAATAGATAGGTTAAACCGACTTAAAACAATGATTATGGATAATAGGTATGACTTTGTAGATGCTCTTAATGCTGATTATGGAAATAGATCTAAAGATGCCTCGTTAATGACTGATGCTTATTCAATTATTCCTGATATAAACAATGCAATAAAAAATATAAGAAAATGGACTAAAGATGATAAAAGGTCATCCAATTTTCCTTTTGGACTGCTTGGTGCCAAATCTTATGTAAGATATGAGCCTCTTGGAACAATTGGCATGATATCTCCATGGAACTTTCCAGTTAATCTAACTTTTGGACCTTTAGCTGCAATTTTTGCAGCTGGCAATCAAGTAATGCATAAGCCAAGTGAGTTAACACCATCAACAGCAGCTTTAATTAAAGATTTATGCGACAAGGCTTTTGATGAGCATGAGTTTGCAACATTTTTGGGTGGACCCGAAGTCGGCGAAGCTTTTACTAAACTTCATTTCGATCATCTCCTTTACACAGGAAGTGGAAATATTGGAAAGCATGTAATGGCATCAGCAGCTGAAAACCTTGTTCCAGTAACATTAGAACTTGGTGGTAAGTCGCCTGTTGTTATTGGTGACAGTGCTGATTTGAAGCATTCTGCAAAAAGAATTATGTTTGGTAAAACAATGAATGCTGGTCAAATTTGTTTAGCTCCTGATTATGTAATTATTAAAAAAGAAAAAAGAGATGAGTTTATTACAGAAACAGAAAATGCAATTAAAGAGTTCTTTCCTGATATCAAAAATAATGATGATTACACATCCATTATTAACGAGAGACATTATGACCGAATTAATTCTATGATCGATGATGCTAAAGAAAAGGGTGCTCATGTTCATCAAATTAATCCAGCTAATGAAGACTTTTCGCAGCAAGAGTTTTATAAGATTCCTCCAACTATTATTACTAACACCACAGATGATATGAGAGTAATGAATGAAGAAATTTTTGGACCTGTTTTACCTGTTGTAGACTATGAAAATGTTGATGAAGCTATCTCAAAAATTAATGCAAAAGATAGGCCTCTTGGTTTATATTATTTTGGAACAGATAAAAGCGAAGAATCTAAAGTTTTGAATAAAACTTCATCTGGCGGTGTTACTGTTAACAATGTAATTGGCCATATTCAACAAAAAGATCTTCCTTTTGGTGGTGTTGGACCATCTGGAATGGGCAGATACCAATCCTATGACGGCTTTAAAAACTTTTCTAATCATAGAGCAGTTTATAAAGATATAAGTTTTAAGTTGGACAAAGCATTCGATGCTGTTAGGCCGCCATACAGCACAAAAAAAATTGAGGATACTCTCAAGCAACTTTTAAAATAAATTAGTGTTCTCTCTTTCCTTTAACTTAGCCTATAAGTATTTTAAGTCTAATAAGGGTGGAGTATTTTCTTTTACTTCTTTTCTAGCAATATCTGGTCTGAGTATTGGTGTTTCAAGTCTTATAGTTGTCATGTCTGTCATGAATGGATTTGAAAAAGAATTACAGGATAGAATTCTAGGTGTTGTTCCGCATGCAGTTATTTATTCAGATGAGCCAATTTCAGATTATAAAAATGATATAGACTTACTTAGAGCGAATCCTGATATTATTGAGGCTGCTCCTTACATATCAATTCAAGGTTTAATATCGTCAACAACAGATAGTAAAGGGGTAGCGATAACTGGTATCGATATAGATGCTGAAAATAATATGTCTATTATTCCTGAATTTATGATTTCTGGGTCTGTTGATTCCTTAAAAGAAAAAAATTCGATAATAATAGGTAGTTGGCTAGCTTCATCATTAGGTGTTTTTGTTGGTGACTCAATTTCTATAACAACTTCTGATATTAGATCATCTATTTTAGGATCTTATCCAAGATCAGTTTCATTAAAAGTTGTAGGAGTTTTTGAGTTAAGAGCAGAGATAGATCAATCATTGGTTTTAATTTCTCACCCATTAGCACAAAAAATTAAAGGATTTCAAGATGAAACATCTTCTATCAGAATTAAAACCTCTAATTTATTTGATGCAGATTTAATTGCATTCAAGGCAGCAAAATCTCTAAGTTCTTCAAATAATAAATACTATTCATCATCATGGAAGCAAACTCATGGCACTTTATTTGAAGCTATTCAATTTGAAAAACTGTTAATTAGTTTAATGCTATTTCTAATTGTGGGTGTTGCATCAATATTAGTATTATCGACAATTATAATGACGGTTAAATCAAAAGAAAGAGAGATAGGAATTCTTAAAACTATTGGTGCATCGGATAGGCAATTAGTTTCAATCTTTTTTTATCAAGGTTTGATGGTAAGTTGTATTGGTATTTTTATTGGCATTATTTTTGGACTCCTAATAACATTAAATATAAATAATCTTATTACATGGCTGGAATACATTCTCCAAAGAAATCTCTTGGAAGCTTATTTTATTAATTACTTTCCCTATTTCATTGATGCTCAACAAATTATATTAATTTGTTTTTTATCTTTTCTTTTTAGTATCGCTTCATCGTTAATACCTGCCTTAAGCGTTAATAGACTTAATCCAATTGAGATACTTAGACATGAATAGTTTGAAAGCAATAAATCTATGTAAATCATATGAAACTAATAATGAGTCTATTGATGTGCTTGATGAAATAAACCTTACTATAGGTCTTCACGATCAAATTGCCATATCGGGTAATTCAGGTTCAGGCAAATCAACACTTCTTCATTTATTAGCTGCATTAGATTCACCAACCTCAGGGAGTGTTCTGATAGACGATTGCGATATTGCAGAATTTAGTAAAGTTAAACTTAGTCAGCATAGATTAGAAAATTTTGGTTTTGTTTATCAATTTCATCATTTACTTGAAGATTTAACTGTTATTGAGAATATATTAATTCCTGGTCAGTTAGCTAATAAGAACTCTAATCTTAAGGATTCAGCACTAGAGCTTGCTGAAATGATAGGCTTATCGCACAGATTAAATCATCTGCCCTGGAAGCTTTCAGGTGGAGAAAAACAAAGAGTAGCAATAGCTAGAGCTCTAATTAACAATCCCAAAATAATATTTCTTGATGAGCCAACAGGCAATCTTGATGAAAAAAATGCTGAAATAATTCAAGGCCTTCTTTTTGATATGTCTAGCAAGCATGGAGTTGCTTTAGTAGCAGCTACTCACGATAATAACTTTATTAGAAATTTTAAAACTACTTATAAATTAGAAGACAGAAAACTTAACGAGATTTAAATGACAGATTTTATTTTAGCTGGTGGTCCTTTTATGTGGCCCTTACTCGCCTGCAGTGTATTAATAATTACAATTTCAGTAGAAAGGTTATGGTTTCTTCAAGAGCGTCTTGTGAATCCAAATGGATTAACCAATCAAATAGTTAATTTATTTAACAAAGATCTTATTAGTAATAAACAAAGCAATGAAATAGCTGAACTCTCATCACTAGGCTTTCTTTTAGTTTCAGTAATACAATACAAAGACCTACCAAGACAGAATCTAGAATCAAAAATTGAAGAGAAGGCCATAGAAGTAAAATTTCTTCTTGAAAGAAATCTTAATATGCTTGGAACTATAGCAACAATAAGTCCCTTACTGGGTTTATTAGGAACTGTTGTAGGAATGATTACTGCATTTACAGGGTTAACAGAAACTACAGGCGCAAATCCTGATTTACTTGCTGAAGGTATTTCACAAGCTTTAATTACAACAGCATTTGGATTATTTATTGCTGTTCCAGGACTCGTTCTTCATAAATATTTTGAACATAAAGTTTCTTTTCTTTTAATAAGCCTTCAAGTTGAAGTTTCTCGGTTTATTGACGTCATTAATAGATGAAATTTTTAAATACTCAGAAATCTTCTTTTTCAGTGGAGATTACTCCATTAATAGATATAGTATTTTTGCTGGTTATTTTTTTTGTAGTAACATCAAAAGTTGGTGATTCTCAATTCCTTTCTTTAGATTTACCCGAGTCCGAATCTTTTCAATCTGTTCCAAATCAAGCTTTAAATGAAATAAGTATTATTAGTGATGGAAGTGTTTATATAAACGATCAGCTGATAAACATTAATAACACTGAAGAGTTACAAGATGCTATTTTTTTACTAAATAATACAAACGAGTCTATTATTTTAAATGCTGATGCTACGGCTATTCATGCATGGGTTGTAAAAATAATGGATATTCTTAGCAAAAATGGGTTTAATGAGGTTCAAATTAGAACAATAGAGAAATGAAAACTAGTAGTTTAAGAAGAATTCTTGGTTATACATTTAGATATAAGTGGTCTTTCCTTATTAGTGTTTTAGGTTTTGTTATGTTTGCTGCTGCAGATATAGCAGCAGTTGATTGGATAAGGCGTATTATAAAATTTATTAACGCTGAGGACGGAAGCCTTCATACATTACTTGCCTTATCTTTAATTTTTATTGCTATGGGAAGAGGTATTGGTTTCTTTATTGGTAACTATTTTATGTCTAGAGTTGGGTTTGGTATCGTTCATGATCTTAGGGCAGAACTCTTCCAAAAACTTCATGATCTACCAAAATCTTACTTTGACTCAAACCAATCTGGCCAGTTAATAAATAGAATCACTTTTACTACAACTCAAGTCTCAGGCGCAGCGTCAAATGCTGTTAAGACATTTGTAAGAGAGGGGTTTTTATTAGTAGGCTTATTCGCATACCTAACCTTTTTAAATTTTAAATTAACGCTCTTATTAATAGGTACAGCACCATTAATTGCACTTATAGTCTATGTTGCGGGAAAAAGATTAAAAAAATTAGCTACTAAAATCCAAACAGCCATGGGTGACGTTACTCATATAGCCTCTGAGGCTGTTGATGGTCATGTTGAAATTAAAAGTTTTAATGCCCAGGAATATGAAAATAATCGTTTTTTAGTCGCAAACGCATCTAATAAAAATCAAAACTTAAAACTTGAAGCAACCGGCAATATGGCAACTCCAATTATTCAGGTTCTTGTTTCAATTTCTTTATCTTTAGTTGCTTATTTTGCTTTAGGGTCATCGCTAGGTATAAGTCTTGATGCTGAAACATTTGTTGCATTTTTTACTGCTGCCGGCTTGATGGCGAAACCAATAAGGCAACTTTCAAATATCAATATTATTATTCAAAAAGGCCTTGCAGCTGCTAATGAAATATTTGATCAACTTGACCAAGAGAATGAAAACAACAAAGGCAGTATTGAAGATATAATTTCAGGTGACATAAAATTTGAAAGTGTTGATTTTGCTTATAATACAGGTGGGCAAATCCTCAACAATATATCTTTTTCTATCTCAAAAAATGAAACAGTAGCTATTGTAGGCAAATCAGGTTCTGGAAAATCTACAATTGCAAACCTTATTCCTAGATTTTATAACCATACTTCTGGTGATATTTTAATTGATGGAATTTCTGTTAATGAATACTCCTTAGATCATTTGAGATCTTCTATTTCTATAGTCAACCAATCACCATCTTTATTTAATGATTCTATAGCTAAAAATATTGCTTATGGTGATGATAATATTGATGATAGTAAGTTAAAAGAATCCGCAAAACTAGCAGGTTGTAGTGAGTTTATCGAAAATTTACCAGAAGGTTATGATTCAGAAATTGGTGATGATGGAGTTCTTTTATCAGGTGGTCAGAGACAAAGATTAGCAATTGCACGAGCTTTTTATAAAGATTCACCTATTATTATTCTTGATGAGGCTACATCTTCTCTTGATACTGAATCAGAATTAATTGTCCAAGAGGCTCTTGAGAAATTAATAACAAATAGAACCACTATAGTAATAGCACATAGACTATCAACAATAGAAAATGCAAATAAAATAATTGTCCTTGATGAGGGATCAATAGCAGAATCAGGATCTCATGAGGAGCTTATTGAGTCTGATGGTATTTATAGGTCTTTGTATAAAAATAAATTTGCTGATGAGCCACTTACTAAAAAGGCTATTACTAGTTCTAAATCCCTTTATGTCCCAAGGTTTGATGATGAATTTAACTCTAGTATTGTTGTTGATAGCTGGTACAAAAAAAGTTTATGGCTGTATTTACTTTATCCATTTGCACTTGCTGTCTCATTTTTTACAAATAGAAAGAGAAGAAAATTCCTTAAAAGCCTAGAAAGTAAATATAAATCTGATGCTCCTATTATTATTGTTGGAAATTTAACAATTGGAGGAACCGGCAAAACACCTTTAGTTAAATATATAGCATCAGAGTTGATGAAGTTAGGTTACAAGCCAGGAATTGTGAGCAGGGGTTATGGTGGAAAATTTAAGGAAACTTTAAAAGTTACAGATGACACACCGGTAAAACAAACAGGAGATGAGGCGCAAATATTAGCAACATTGGGCATTCCATTTTACATTGATAAAAATAGAGTAAGGGCGCTTAAAACTTTAAATAAAAATCATGATTGTGATGTAATCATTTCTGATGATGGACTACAGCATTACAACATGAATAGAGATATAGAAATTGTTGTGATAGATGGTAAAAGAAGGTTCGGCAATAACCTTTCTTTTCCAGCAGGCCCATTACGTGAGTCATTAAAGAGATTAGATTCGGTAGATTTTATTGTAAATAATAGCGGTCCGACAGAAGATGGAGAACATCTTATGAATGTTAGTCCTGCTAAATTTATACACCTAAAATCTGGAAAATCATACTCAGTAGAGCAGTGGCCTATGCACAAACAAGTTCATGCCGTTGCCGGTCTAGGAAATCCGGGTAGATTTTTTGATCTATTAGCAAGGCTAGGTTTTGATATTACAAGAAATCCATTCCCTGATCATCATAATTTTATATCTGAAGATGTTCATTTTCTTGATCACTTGCCAATTATAATGACAGAAAAAGATGCTTCTAAGTGCAAAGATTTTGATAATAATAAAATATGGTATTTAACTATTGAAGCTGAAGTTTCAAATAAATTTATTGATCAGTTAGACAATAAATTAAAATCTATTAATTAAATGAATGATAATTTTTCAATTCTTATACCATCAAGAATTGGCTCTACCAGACTTGCCAATAAACCTCTTGTTGACCTTAATGGTAAATCTTTAATACAAAGAGTATTTAATCAAGCAACAAAATTAACTAAAGATGTTTTTATAGCTACAGATTCCCAGGATGTAATCGATCACGTTAAAACATTTACTAATAATGTAGTCTTAACTTCAAATACACATATATCAGGCACTGATAGAGTCTATGAGGCTGCTAGAAGCCTTGAATTTGATGATGATACTTTTATTATAAATCTTCAAGGAGATGAGCCATTTGTTCCAGTAGATTTACTTGAACTTATACTTAAAGATTACGCTACCTTTAAGCCAGATGTAATAACAGCTAGTCAAATTATTACAGATAAAGCTGATCTAAATAATCCTAATTGTGTAAAGGTTAAAAGTGTTGATGGCTTCGCTGAAGACTTTCAAAGAGTTTTTGAGGATGATGTTTCTGAATTAAGACACCATCTTGGAATATATGGTTATAAACTTTCAACTCTAGAGAGCTTAATAAAATTAAAGCCAACAAGGCGTGAACTTGATTTAAAGTTAGAGCAATTGAGATTCATGGATAATAATTTTTCTATTTATGTATCAAAATACCCAAATAGGGTGCAGGGTGGTATTGATACTCAAGATGATGTTGATAAAGCAATTTCATATCTTAAAAATTTATGATTATTAAAACTAATGAACTAATTTCAAACTCTCTTAATCTTTATTCTGTTTCTAAAGAGTCTGTAGCTATTTCAAACCAAGATGAACTAAATGACCTAGCTGATTATATTTCTCAACATAACTTAAAATATTTTTTTCTTGGTGAGGGTACCAATGTTGTGCCTCCAGAGTATTTTGATGGAATGATTATTAAATCTGCATTCAAAGAAATTTCTAATAATTCCAATGATGTATTAAATGTTGGCTCTGCAGTAAATTGGGATGAGCTTGTTAATTATTCTCTTGAAAATAATATTAAAGGTTTTGAAAACTTATCCCTGATACCTGGATCTGTTGGTGCTAGTCCAATTCAAAATATTGGAGCTTACGGTGTAGAGGTGTCATCTCTTATCAGTTGTATTTATTGTTATGATATTGAGAATAGAGAATTTATTACACTTTCAAATGCTGAATGTAATTTTAAATATAGATCTTCATTACTTAAAAACTCGACTCTATTTATAATCTCAATTGATTTTATAATTGATGAACAAAGAAAACTTAATACTAAATATCAATCCATTCAAAATTACATGTTGGATAATAATATTACGAATGATTCATTAACAAATATAAGCTTAGCTAAGATAGTTCGTGAAATAAGAAAATCAGTTTTACCAAATCACCATAAAATATTTAATGCAGGTAGTTTTTTCAAGAACCCCATTGTAAATAAAAATAATATTAATCAAGAAACTTATAACTTGGATCAATTAGTATATTGGGAGCTTGAAAATAAAATGTTGAAAGTAGGAGCAGCGAGATTGATTGAGCTTATAAAAGATAAGATACCAGCCTCAGAAAATGTTTCCTTATATGAAAAACATTCGCTCGTTCTTGTAACTAACGGTAAAGCCATTCAGTCAGAAGTTTTAACGTATGCAAACGCTATTCAGAATATAGTTTATGAAACATTTAATATTAATCTTGATATTGAGCCTAATATTATTTATTAATTATGTTTATTTGGTCATCTATTGCTCACCTAATTGCACTCACAAGCCCAGGGCCTGATACTGCAATAGTTATTAGACAAGTTGCTCTCAATGGTCGCAAATCAGGAGTAATGGCATCTATTGGTATTGGTTTTGGTATTTCTATACATTGCTTTTTAGCAATTAGTGGCATTTCTCTATTCATAGTTTCTAATGTCTTATATAAGTTTATTATTAGTCTATTTGGTGGCTCTTATCTTATTTATTTGAGTGTAATGATGCTCAAGCATTCTGAAGAGCCTTCTTTAAATTCATCAGAGTCTTTTAAGCCAGTTAATAGCTTTGTTATAGGTTTTATTACCAATTTATTTAATATCAAGGCTTTTATATTTTTTGTATCCCTATTCACAATCCTAATCGATAGTATTGAAGGTATATTCTTTTATTTATATCCAATTTATTTTTCAATAACTTCGTGTTTATGGTTTGTTTTGGTTAGTTATTTGCTTAGTTCCTCAAATAAGGGTTTAAACATTCATTCAAACCAAACAATTAAATATGTAATGAGTGCGCTGCTTTGTATCATCGGAATATCAATATTGATAAGGTCTATGCATGAATATTTCTAAGATTACAAAAAGTCTTGAAAGTACAAAGAATACACAATTTCCTCCTGTGGAACTATGGAACCCTGAGCTATGTGAAGGCCAGGAAATAAAAATTAATAGAGAGGGTACTTGGTTTTACAATAATTCAATTATAAAAAATCAAAAGTTAGTTAATTTATTTGCCAGTGTTTTAAGAAAAGATAATGATGATTATTTTTTAGTAACTCCTTCTGAAAAAGTTCCTGTTAAGGCAGAAATTGCTCCATATATGATTGAAGATTTTAAGATACATGACAATACAATAGAGCTAATTACAAACCTAAACTATTCATTCTTACTTGATCAAGATAACTTAATTAGGTTAAAAGAGATTGAAGGAATTTATCTGCCTTTAATTACAGTTAGAAACTCGATAGAAGCTTTTTTTAATAGAAATACATATTATCGAATTATTGATTTAGCACTTGAAAATAATTTGATAAAAAATAATACGCTTTTTATAAAGAGTAATTCTAATCTATATCCGGTTGGCAAAGTTGCACAAGAAGCTTAAATTAGAATCTAAGAAGTGTCTTGTCTGTGAAAAAGATTTTAATTGGCGTAAAAAATGGGAAAAAGATTGGGATAATGTCAAATATTGCAGTGAGAGATGCAAACGCTCTAAGAGCTCAAAGTCGCATCAATCCAATCATTAATATACATTTCCAACATCTCTAAAGGTAACGAACCTCTTTTAAGAACTTCGTAGTGAAAATCCTTTATATCAAATTTATCACCTAGTTCATTTTCAGCTTTCGTTCTTAATTCTAATATCTTAAGTTGGCCAATTTTATATGCTAGTGCTTGACCAGGCCAAGCTATATATCTATCAACCTCGTTTTCAATATCAAGCTTTGATTTTGCTGTATTTTCTAAGAATAGATTTATAGCATCCTCTCTTGACCAATCTTTGTAATGCATTCCGGTATCAACTACCAATCTAATAGCTCTCCACATATCGTATGTTAGTTGCCCAAACTTATCATAAGGGTCGTCATATAACCCTATGTAGTCACCAAGCTCTTCACTGTATAAGCCCCAGCCCTCAACAAAAGAAGTAAAACTTAAATATTTTCTAAACATTGGAACGTTTTCTAATTCTTGTGCTATCGATATTTGGAAATGATGTCCTGGAACAGCCTCATGAACTGTTAAAACAGGTATTTCATACTTGGGTCTGGATTCAGGTTTGTATAGGTTTGCATAGAAATAACCAGGCTTACCTTTTGTTGCAGAGCTATAATATGCTGTTGTTGTAAATGGGGCACTCTCTGCAGGTATTGGTTTCACTCCATATGGCGCTCTAGGAAAAGTTTTAAAGATCTTAGGCAGAAGGGGATCTATTGTTTTTGACATTATTAAGTAAGCATCAAAGAGATCCTCTGGATTATCGTAATAAAATCTAGGACTTGTTCTTAAATAATTTAAAAAGGAATTAAAATCTCCATCCCAATCTAAGTCATCTATTATTTGTTCCATCTCCGATCTAATTCTTTTAACTTCTGCTAAACCTATATTATGGATTTCATCAGGTGTAAGGTCTGTTGTAGTATGGTATTTTGAAAGGTCTTCATACCAGTTTTTTCCATTAGGTACGTCACTTATACCAATAGTATCTCTGGATTGAGGATAGTATTCATTTTTTAAAAAATCATAAAGATTTTTATAAGATGGTAATATTGTTCCCTCAATTACAATTTTTGCTCTACGAATAAGATCGCTTTTTTGGTCATCTTCAAAGTAATTTTCATTAGCATTCAAGAAAACCTGCATATAAGGATTATTTTCTATTTTAGAATCAAGAATTGTTTTTATTTGTGATATTACTCCATTAGTTACAATTTTTGGTTGAGAATATCCAAGCTCTAATGCTTTTTTATTATTTGTTAAAGAGTTAGCAATATTTACAGCATAGCTCTCAAGTCGAATTAACCAATCCTCATAATCCTGTCTTGATGTATAAATTAACCTATCACCAGTTTCATAATAACTTTGGACACCACCTCTTTGGTTAAGTTGCATGAAATAGGTAGGGTACTTCATTCTATTAATATCATTTTGCATGCCAAGTTCAGCAAGTCTGTAATTTAGCTTGTTATCTTCGCTTAACATATCAATATCAAATGACTGTAATTTCGCTAAAGCAATATTAGATTTTTCTTTATTGATATTGAATTGCTCAATGCTATTTGATGAGATAAGTTTGTTGTATTTTTTATTACCTATCATTGATGCAAATACAGGGCTATCAGCTAGATCTAACTCCCATTGTTTATCAAGAAACTTCTCAAATAATTCATCCTGACTAACAGATTCAACATCCTTACTGACATTAGTAATTTCATCCTGTGATACGTTTACTATTTCTATGCTTGCGCAAGAAGAAAGAAAAACAATTGTTAGTAAATAGAAGAGGTTAGTAAAATTATTCATAGTTACATATTAGGATAGTTTGGACCACCTGGTCCTTCAGGGCTCACCCAGTTAATATTTTGTGATGGATCTTTGATATCACAAGTCTTACAGTGAACGCAGTTTTGAGCGTTGATGACAAATTTCTTTTCACCATCTTTTTGAACAATTTCATAAACACCGGCAGGACAATACCTTTGCGCAGGTTCATCATACATTGGTAAATTCACAGCTATTGGGATAGAAGGATCTTTTAACTGTAAATGGCAAGGCTGATCTTCTTCATGGTTGGTATTAGAAAGATAGACTGAAGAAAGCTTATCAAATGAGTAGACCCCATCAGGTTTGTTATATTCAATCTTTTTAGCTTCATCTGCTTTTAATAAGCAAGCATGATCTGGAGTAGAGTGATTCATTGTAAATGGAAGATTACCTCTAAAAATAAGCTGATCAATTGCATTGAAACCTGCGCCAACAAATGCTCCAAATTTATGGAATATAGGACCAAAATTTCTTGATTTATAAAGTTCTGTATATATCCAAGACTGATGTACTTTATCCTCATATGAAATTCCTGAAGACAATTCACCATTAATATTTTCATAAATATGGTCGCCAGCAATAATCCCAGATTTCATCGCTGTATGAGAACCTTTTATTTTTGAAAAATTTAACATACCAGCATTATCACCAATAAGTAAGCCACCAGGAAAATCTAATTTAGGTAGAGATTGCAGACCACCTTTGATAAGTGCTCTTGCACCATAAGATAATCTCTCTGCTCCATTTAAGTATTTACTTATTGCTGGATGAGTTTTCCATTTTTGGAATTCATCGAAAGGACTTAAATGGGGATTTTTATAATCTAAAGGGATTACATAGCCCACATAGGCTTCATTATTTTCGCCATGATAAAAATAAGATCCAGAGGGAGTATCTGTTGGAGTTGGCCAACCATTAGTATGTATTACTAAACCTGGCTCATAATGTTCATCTTTGAGTTTCCAAACCTCTTTAAATCCTATTCCATAATGCTGAGGATCCTTTTCATTATCTAATTCATATTTTTTAATTATTTCTTTTCCAAGATGACCTCTACAACCTTCTCCTAAGACAGTATATTTAGCTCTTATTTCAATTCCTGGCTCATGTCCTGGTTTTATATCACCAGAAGCAGATATTCCCATATCACCAGTTTGAACTCCAACAACCTTATTATCTTCATATATTAATTTGCTGGCGGGGAAGCCTGGAAAAATTTCAACACCAAGGTTCTCAGCTTGTTCAGCAAGCCATCTACACAAGTTACCTAAACTAATAACATAGTTACCATGATTGTTCATGGGCGGCATTACAAATGCAGGAACTGGAATTGCTAACTTGCTTAATAAGAATAGTAATTTATCTTTTTTAACTGGAACATTTAAAGGCGCGTTTAGATCTTTCCAGTTTGGAAGTAATTCATCTAAAGCCGTTGGCTGGAATACATTTCCTGATAAAATATGAGCCCCAATCTCAGAACCCTTTTCTAATAAACAGATAGTATAGTCAGTTCCATTTTCTTTATTGAGTTGTGCAAATTTTATTGCTGTTGATAGTCCAGCTGGACCACCACCTACAACAACAACATCATATTCCATAACTTCTCTTTCCATGTGTGCGCCTCGTTTTAGTTATTGTAAAATGTAAAAAAGTTACTACAATTATACCGTATATTTAATTATAGCTAACGGTTATAATACTGCGAATTCAAGTTAACAAATTTATATAATAAAAATTATGAAAATACTAGTACCGATTAAAAGAGTTGTTGATTACAACGTAAAAGTTAGACCAAATTCAGATGGATCAGATGTGGATTTAAATAATGTAAAAATGTCAGTGAATCCTTTTTGTGAAATAGCGCTAGAAGAGGCTGTAAGAATTAAAGAAGCTGGCAATGCTGACGAGGTTGTTGCAGTTTCAATTGGTAAAACTGAATCGCAAGAGCAATTAAGAACTGCATTAGCTCTTGGAGCTGATAGGGCTATCTTGGTTGAAACTGATTCATTGTTAGAACCTTTAGCTATATCAAAGGCTTTAGCAAAAATTATTCAACAAGAGAATGCTGATATTGTTATTTTAGGTAAACAAGCAATTGATGGCGATAATAATCAGACAGGACAAATGCTTGGTGCATTACTAGATTATCCTCAAGCTACGAATGCTTCTGAAGTTAAAATTGATGGCTCATCCTTAAATGTTACTAGAGAAATAGATGGTGGTCTTCAAACATTAAAATTAACTATGCCAGCTATTGTGACTACAGATTTAAGACTTAATGAGCCTAGATACGCATCATTACCAAATATCATGAAGGCTAAGAAGAAGGAGCTCAATGTTATACCATTGGGTGATTTGGGTGTTGATGCTGCTCCTAGAACAGAGCTTCTATCTGTTGAGCTTCCTCCGTCAAGAGAAGCTGGAATTATTGTTGAAACAGTCGAAGAACTTGTAGATAAACTTAAAAATGAAGCAAAGGTGATTTCATGAGTATTTTAGTAATAGCAGAACACGATAATAACAACCTCAAAGGAGCTACTTTAAATACAGTAGCTGCTGCAGTTAAACTTGAAAAAGAAATAACTTTATTGGTAGCTGGATCTGAGTGTAGCTCAGTAGTTTCTGAAGCTCAGTCAGTTGACTCTA
>CAYXZT010000014.1:0-19098 GCA_964469915.1 uncultured Gammaproteobacteria bacterium | reverse complement strand
TTGATGGAACATAGATACCATTCTCAATGGCGTTAATACTTTTTCTTGATACCTCTGCACTTTCTGATAAAGCCTGCTGAGTTAGACCCTTTTCCATGCGAAGCTTGGCAAGCTCATTCAGAAGATTCTTATGATGTTTACCCATTTTTATATTCTTTATAGTCACCCAAAGAAAACCAAACAATCAAAATACCAAATATCAGCCAAGCAAAGGAAGCAATTTGATAAATCATTCTATTGGCACTTTGTAAATCCCAGCTTGACCAGTCTTGAATTGAAAAAAGAATAAATATTCCTATGCCGTTTAGCGCATAGCCAATAGCTCCAATCTTGTAGTACCTGAGTGCTGTATATTCATCATAAAGAGCATTATTTTTCTTTGTATCACCAAAGTAATATGAGGCGGTCAGGATTCCGGAGGTAATAAAAATTAAAATACCCGGAATAAACATTGCATTACCCTTGATTGGCCAGCCTAAGTCAGCTCCCATTAATTCTAGAAATACATATGCCCCAAAGAAAATCTGTACTATCCCACAAATAAATAAGTATAAAAATCTACTTAAGTAAGTCATTTTTTCTATCTCTCCTCAAACCTTTGAACTGACTTGTCTATTTCTTCGCTTTCATTGGGGTATATATACCCTGCAACCAAGGAACCAAAACCAATACATATAATCAATAGACCAACTCCTTTTAGAATTGGTATATTTACTAGACCAAAGATAAATAATCCTAATCCTATGAACATGGTAATGACTCCATTTCTTCTATAGTCCATTGGCTTTTTCTTTTCATTAAAATTTTCTAAAAGATCTTTTATATCAGACTCATTTTCTAAATTTTTAGATATATCGACCATAGCCTGGTATTTAGCTTTATCTGATTTTGTACTGAAATAGAAGATAACTCCTAATAGAAGAACTGGCATTAAAATAGCAACCCAGCCCGTTCCAACAGCAATTAAGCCTGTTAATTCATCCATAATTTTTCTCCATATTTAAATGTAACGCAAACTTATCATTCTTTTTATGGGAAGTAAAGGTTACATGTAAAAAAGTATTCAATCTTCTTATTAGCCATTAAGATAAGGTTATGAAAATTTCAATCAATCGCAATAAGCTTTATAAGAAAAGTATTTTTGTAATCATAATTCTTATTTCTGCGATTATGCTGCTTCCGCCTATGATTGATAGAAATATGAATCCTGTTACTGAACATACTCCTTATCAAGTATCTGAAAAAGCCAAGGCATTACATAAGACATTGATTATAGGAGACTGGCATGCCGATAGCGCTCTTTGGAATAGAGACTTAAAGAAAATTTATGATTACGGTCACGTTGATATACCGAGAATGCAAAAGGGAAATGTGGCTCTACAAATGTTCACTACCGTTACCAAATCGCCTTCTGGACAAAACTATGACAGCAATAAAGAAAGCGCAAGAGACAACATAACTGCCTTGGCAATAGTGCAAAGGTGGCCAGTCCAAACCTGGACTAGTCTTTTTGAAAGAGCTATGTATCAAGCAAATAAAATTAAACGCCTAGAGATCGATGATCCAGAAAACTTCATGCTCATTGAATCCAAACAAGACCTTGGAATTTTTTTACTCAACAGGTCCAGCAACCCAACTTTAGTAGGAGGTCTTATAGGCACTGAGGGATCCCATGCTCTCGATGGCGATTTAGATAACATTGAAAACTTATATAACAATGGCTTTCGCATGATGAGCCTTCATCATTTTTTTGATAACAAGTTGGGCGGATCGCTTCACGGAACAAGTGGCGATGGATTAACAAAGTTTGGTCAACAAGCAATTACTAAAATGCTGCAATTAAATATCATTATTGATGTATCTCACTCATCTGAAAATGTTGTAAGAGACGTTTTAGAAATTTCCAATAAGCCAATTGTAATTAGTCATACGGGTTTCAATGGCCACTGTGAGTCACCAAGAAATATTAGCGACAACCTAATGGTGGAGATAGCAAAGCAGGGAGGACTTATTGCGGTTGGTTTTTGGGATGCTGCTGTTTGTGACAACACTCCTAGATCAGTGGCTGAGGCAATTATTTATGGCGTAGGTCTTATTGGTGCAGATCATGTTGCACTTGGCTCCGACTTTGACGGGACCGTAACCCCGGCATTTGATACTTCTGAGCTTGTAGCAATTACTCATGAACTTTTAGAGCTTGGTATGAATGAAAGGGAAATTCATAAAGTAATGGGTGGAAATATGCTTACTTTTCTGCAGGAACATTTACCAACAAACTAGGCTGTTTTAATTTTTAAGCATTCGAGTTAGAGTTATAACGTAATTAATTTTTTACTAAGAGGAATTTATGATTAGTTTTATTGTATGGTCAATTTATCTATATCTGGTGCAGCTTATGCTTCCAAATTTTATAAAGTCACGAATTGAATATTCAGAAAGAGCAAGCAAAGCCTTAAGAAATTTGGGCGAGTCTTTCCCAATATTTTTATCATTAGCCATCTTATCAATAGTTCTAAATGTTGAGGCAAATATAGACTTGGCAATGTACTGGCTTATAGCAAGAATCCTATTTTTAGTGATTTATGTCTCAGGGGTCGGAATAAAAATACGGGTTACTGATTCGGGTGAGAATGAAGTTCAGCTAATTAGATCTTTGGTTTGGATGTTTTCAATAGTTTTTCTTGTCCTCATGGCTAAAAATTTATTATAAATACAAGATGAGAATAAAATATGAAATATAGAAATTTAGGAAAATCAGGACTGAAGCTGTCAGAGTTATCTTTTGGATCATGGGTAACCTTTAATAAGCAAGTAGATTCAAAGCTTGCAGAGCAGATGTTTGGAACATGTCTAGATGCTGGTGTTAATTTTTTTGATAATGCAGAGGGCTATGAAAGAGGTATGTCCGAAGTTGTAATGGGTGAAGCTCTTAAGAACCTAGACAAGCCAAGAGATTCTTATTGTGTTTCATCGAAAGTGTTTTTTGGATCTCATGACAATCCAACACCTACACAAATGGGCTTGAGCAGCAAGCATGTTAACGAGGCATGTAACCAGGCGCTACAAAGGTTACAGGTTGATTATTTAGACCTCTACTTTTGTCATAGAGCAGATCCAGATACCCCCATCGGAGAAACAGTACGGGCAATGCATAATCTTGTTACTCAAGGCAAGGTGCTTTATTGGGGAACATCAGAATGGACGGCTCAACAAATAAAAGAAGCCTATGAATTTGCACATGATAATTACTTAACTCCACCCACAATGGAGCAGCCTCAGTACAACTTACTAGATAGGGAAAGATTTGAAGTTGAATACGACCCTATATTTAAACAATATGGAATGGGTACAACTACATGGTCACCCTTGGCGTCTGGCGCCTTAACTGGAAAGTATTTAGAAGGAGTCCCCGAGGGGTCTAGAGCATCATTAGAGGGATATGAATGGCTTAAAAAAGGTATGATTGATTCGGATAGAGGGCAGGACAGAATGAGAAGGGTTGCCACATATATTAAGATTGCTGAACAATACAGCCTTAGTCCATCACAACTTGCCATTGCATGGTGTTTATTAAATCAAAATGTATCAACTGTCATATTGGGAGCTTCTAGTATAGAGCAGCTCCAAAATAACCTAGGTTCATTAAATTGCATGGAAGCACTAAATAATGAAGATTTAACAAAGAGTCTGTCAACCATCGGGCTATAAATGATTAGCACTTTAGATCATCTAATTATTGCAGTTAAAGACTTAGATGCTGCCGAAGAGAACTACACTAAAATTTTTGGACAGCCGCCTGTATGGAGAGGAGAGCATAAAGAGCTAGGCACCAGCAACTCTCTTTTTAACTTTAATAATACATACTTTGAACTTCTTGCAGCAACCGGCGATGGGCTGGGTGCAGCCCTTGTAAACCACTACTTAGAACTTAGTGGTGAAGGTCTTATTGGCGTGGTGTTTGGTACCGATGATATTGAGAAGGCTTCAAACACAATTAAAGAAAAAGGATATTTAATCGATAAGTACACACAAGGTGAAGGTGTAAATTTTAAAGATAATCAAATAAGGAAGTGGAATAACCTTTTCTTGCCACCAGAGCTTACGAGAGGAATATTCTCATTTCTTATCCAGCACACCGAAGGCAAGCTCCCATTACCCAAAGCATTTAAAAATTCATCATTGAGCAAGTTGGATCATTTGGTAGTTAATACGAATGATGCAGATGGTTTCATTAAAGTTTATAAAGATGTTTTTGGAATTAGGCTTGCCTTAGATAAAGTCATTGAGCACTGGAAGAGCAGGATGTTATTTTTCAGGTTGAATAAAACTACTATTGAGGTAATAGAAAAAAAAGATGACAAAGAGCCAAATGACAAGCTCTGGGGATTAGCCTGGGAAGTTGAAAATATAAAAGCAGCCCATGATAGGCTTGTTTCCGAAGGGGTTGATGTAACCCCAGTTAAAGAAGGAATTAAAGAAAATACTTTGGTAGCAACTATAAATTCTCATACTTGCAATGTCCCAACTCTAATAATCGAGCATCTAAAATAAGATTTATAGTATTATTAATTTATGAATATAAATAAATTAATACCTCTTTGCTTACTTTTCTTTTTTATACCTATTGCTTCGTCTCACGACTTAGAGGGAGCTATAAAGAGCGATGAGCGCACTCCAAAAAATGTAGCAAGAGATGCCGAAAGACATCCATACCAAACATTAAGTTTCTTTGAACTGAGGCCTGACATGACAGTCGTAGAGCTTTCTCCGGGCGGAGGTTGGTACACAGAGATACTTGCAAACTATATTCACAATCATGGCAAACTTATAGCAGCGCACTTTGATCCCAACTCTGAAAGAGCTTACTTCAAAAGAAGCAGGGCATCTTTTGAAAAGAAGATGAAAGGTAGCCCTATGTATGCAGATGTAAAAGTTGTAAATCTATTTTCTAGTTTAGCTAATGAAGGAAGTGTTGATGCTGTTCTAACTTTTAGAAACCTTCATAATTGGCTAGGCTCAGATATGGATATTATTTTCTCTAATAGCTTTAAGGCTCTCAAGTCTGGTGGAATTTTTGGAATAGTAGAGCATAGAGCAAAACCCGGAACCTCAATGGAGGATATGAAGAAGAGTGGCTACGTTACTGAACAGCATGCCATTGAGATTGCTAAAAAGCATGGCTTTGAGTTGGTTGCAAAGTCTGAGATTAATGCCAACCCCAAAGACTCAAAAGATCACCCCAAAGGTGTATGGACATTGCCCCCGAATTATAGATTAAAAGAAATTGATAAAGCCAAGTATCAATCAATAGGCGAAAGCGACAGAATGACTCTTTTATTTAAAAAGCCCGATAAAGTCTAGTATGCCAACAATCGAAAATGGAAGGTGCCAATGTGACAAGGTATCTTATTCCTTTGAGCAATCTAAAATAATTTCTGCACATCATTGTCATTGCAAAGACTGCCAAAGAGCTACGGGTTCTGGTAAAGCTACTATAATGATAATTCCAAAAAAATATGTCCATCTTCAGGGTGAGCTTAAATATTTTGAAGTAAAAGGTTCAAATGGTTCGCATGTAAGAAGAGGGTTCTGCGAGCATTGTGGGTCCGGTATTCTAAGCTACATTAAAGAAGTTCCTCATATACTTTATGTGAAAGCAGGAACACTAGATGACTCAAGTTGGTTAAAGATAGACTCTAATTTTTTCACTGACTCTTCTAGTGATTGGAGCAAGCCATCTGAGGTGCCAAAAAGTTTTAAAGGAAATCCAACCATGAGTACAAACTTTTTAACTTTATTAAAGTCATTCAAATAGTTGTTATTTTTATATCTCCTGAATTAACTAACTCATTAATGGAATCTTTTGTCCATCCCAGCTCTTCTAAAATTGTAGCACTATGCTCACCAAGAAGAGGGCTGGCTTTTGCCTGAGAGGTTGTTTTTCCCTCAAATAAAACAGGAGGAGTAGGGGCTGTTAATTTCCCCATAGCTTTGGTCACATAAGTTTCAAGTGCTCCAATCGCTTTTATTTGCTCACTGCTTTCTAGGTCATCGCGTTTTAAACATGGAGAACAAGGAACATCAGCTGCTACTAGAATTTCTAATGCCTTCTCAACACCAATATCAACTCGTGGATTTTTTAATACTTCTACCACTTGTTTCATATTAGTCATTCGCGAACCAATAGACGCATATAAAGGAGTGCCGATTAACTCAGGATATCCAACCATTGGCAGAAGAGCTTCCCAGTGACTATCAGCTAATGGAGCAACAGCAACACCTCCATCCGAATAATTTATAGTTTGGAAGTAATCTGACCCAGGCGACATCTCAAACTTATCATCATCTTTTAATGTTCTATGCATCATTCCATCAGGCCACATAAAAGAAATGCATGCATGAAGCATGGATATGTCTATATGTTGACCTTCGTTGGTTGTTGCTCTTGCCAATAGAGCCGCTGTAGCAGCTTGGCAAACCGTGTAGGCAGTAACCTTGTCACATATAAAGGTTCTAATATGATCAAAAGAATCTTCTTCTGAAGACTGTAGATCTGTAAAACCTGCCAACCCTTGGATAACATGATCAAATGCAGGAAAGTCAGCCATTGGACCCTCTGTTCCAAAGCCGCTCACAGCAACATAAATTAATTTTGGGTTAATCTCTCTGAGAACATCTGAACCAAGACCAATTCTATCCATAACACCAGGTCGGTAGTTGTGAAGTAAAACGTCAGCCCTAGCAATGAGTTTTTTTACAGCCTCCACCCCGGCCTCTGATTTAAGATCTATAGCCAAGGATCTTTTTCCCCTATTGCAGTTATGAAAGAAGCCTGAAACACCGTTTTTTTGAGTACCAAGGGGACGCATCTTGTCGCCCATAGCTGGTGGCTCGACTTTAATAACTTCTGCTCCTTGTGCTGCCATTGTCATTGCAGCAAGAGAGCAAGTAATCATATTAGATAATTCTATTACCTCTATTCCAGCCAATGGCTGACTTGCACTTGGTTTTGTCATTTGTAACCCCCTATAAGAAATAATAGTAGCATGATAGCAATATGAAAATGTTAAGATTGATCTTATGAAAACAATAAATGAAAAGATTAATCTTGAATGTTCCTCATCTCATCTATGGACTATATTGTCAGATATTTCTCGTTGTGACTGGGTTCCAACGATTGAAAAAATTACTTTAGAAGGTGACTGTAGGGTTTTTGAAATGGAAGGAATGGGATCTGTTAAAGAGAAAATACTTTTATTGGACAATGAAAGCATGACATTGCAATACTCTGCAATAGAAACTAGAACACCACTGCAACACCATCTAGCAACAATGAAAATTACAAGTATTGATGAAGATACTTGTCAGCTTGATTGGACCACAGAAATTGATCCTGAAATTTTTGCTGATGCAATTCACCAAGGGATGCTGATATCTATAGATGGAATCAAAGCTGTCATATAAAAATGTTTGATTATTTACTATATGCTTTAGCTCTTTTATTTGTAGTCCATCTTATTGAGTGCCTTTTGTATTGGAAACTTATTTCAAAATCGCCAAAAGGGAAATTGCATGGGCTCGTAATGACCATGCTCTTGGGAGTGGTCTATATAAAGCGTCTTAAAAAACTTTAGCTAAAATTCTCAGAGTGAAAATCTTTAATGGCCCCGTCTACTAGGGCATCCCTTACTTGAAGCTCTTGAAATAAATTAAGTGAATTAAGAGTCTTGCATCTGCTTAATGCAACATAGGTTTGGCCTGTTGCGAATGCACCTTGGCCAAGATCAATCGAACAGCTTTCAAGAGTAAGTCCTTGAGCCTTATGGATGGTAACCGCCCATCCAAGCTTTAATGGAAATTGTTTAAATGATGATACAACTTCCTCTTCCATTTCATCATTGTACTCGTCGTACACGTACTTAATTTTATTCCACTCTTCTCTTTTTACTTTAAAAATCTCATCTCCAACCTGAACTCTTAGGAACTTCCTTTTTTTATCTGAGCAATTGGTTACCACACCAACCGTACCATTAACCCATCTGCCATCACTGTCATTTTTTATAAACATAACCTTTGCATCTTTTTTTATTCTTAAAGTTCTTGGAGCTGGCAAGTCGTTTTCATTTATTTCTCCATATTCCTCGGATTGAGCTGCGGTTGCAGGACCTTCAATTAAATTAAGCATCTCTTCATTAATTTGTTCAGCTCTATATTTTCGAGTAGTAATAATCATGGAGGATTCATTAGTAAATTCTGGGTTATAGCAAGACCTATTAATGCTATTAATAGATTCTTCTAAATCATTACCCAGCCTGATATTATTTAGTAGAGAATAGAAATCCTCATCTTCACTTTGCCTAAAGGAATATGTTAGCTCAAAGAATGTCGGCTTCTCGATTTCCTTATAACTTTTAGAGCTAAAGAAATAGACAGACTCATATTTCTCATCAATGATATTCACTTCATGATCTTTTACTACCGGAGGAAGTTGGAATAGATCACCACAAGCTAGAACATGAATTCCTCCAAATGGTTCTTGAGAATTCCTATGTAATTTCAGCGTTTCAGATATAGCATCCAACATTGGCGCCCTCACCATTGAAATCTCATCTATTATCAATAGCTCAAGTTTTTTTAGTAACTTTTTAAACCTTGGGTCATTAGACTCTTGAATAACTGGAAAGGTATCAAAGCCTATCCTGAAAGCAGAATTGATAGTGCTGCCCCCAATGTTCAGGGCGGCAACGCCAGTAGGGGCTACAACAATCTTTCGTAAACTACACTCATCAACAACTCGCTCTATTAAGGTTGTCTTACCAGTACCTGCAGCACCAGTTAGGTATATAAATTGCTGTTCATCTGATTCTAATAACTCAATAATCTGATCAAGAGTTGTATCAAAAGAATTCTCGTCATTTAATTTTTTTTTCTTAGGCATTGGCAGCTTGAGGCTTGTTAGATTTTATAGAAAGTTAGTTTGTATTTTGTGTTAGATTATATGACAAAGATAAAAACAAAAGATTAATTTATGAAAAAAGTAGCGGTTATCGGAGCAGGGCCATCAGGGATAACTGCGATCAAAAATTTCGTAGATCAAGGGTTTGAAGTTACAGCTTTTGAAAGATGCCAAGGAGTAGGAGGAAACTGGAGATACAATGACCCATCTGGTCACTCTAGCGTTTTTGAGACTACTCATATCATTAGTTCAAAATATACCTCTTTTTATGAAGATTTTCCTTTGCCAGAGTCAGCCTCTGATTACCCATCTCACAAAGAGTTACTAAATTACTTTAATGCATATACAGATCACTTTGATATTAGAAAACTAATTAAATTTGGAACCGTTGTCACCAGTTGTAAGAAAATCAAGGAAGACAAATGGGAAGTTGAATGGAGTAGCCTTGAGTCTGAAGAAAAAAATATAAATGAGTTCGACGCATTAGTTGTCTGCAACGGCCATCATCATAAGCCGCGATATCCTAACTATCCAGGTGAGTTTACAGGAGACTTTATTCATTCCCATGAATTTAAGTCGGCGGAGCCATTTAGGAATAAGCGTATTTTGGTTATTGGAGGTGGGAATTCCGCGTGTGATGTTGCCGTTGAAACTGCACGAGTATCCAAGTCAACATCTATCAGTTGGAGAAGAGGCTATTATTTAATTCCTAAGTTCATGTATGGCTTGCCTGTAGATATGTATGCACTCAAGAATCGTTGGATGCCGGCTTTTCTTAGAGAGCCATTTACAAAAATGATGCTTGAGATTTTTCAAGGAAAAAATGAAGATATAGGCCTTCAAAAACCTGAACAAAATCTTTTTGGCACACACCCAACTGTTAACTCTGAACTTTATTACGCAGTCAGACATGGCAAAGTTTCACCTCATGTTGAAATAGAAAGATATGACGGAAACCAAGTTTTTTTCAAAGACGGTAAAAGCGATGAGTTTGACGTAATAATCGCTTGCACAGGTTATAAAATCAAACATGACTTTTTTGATAAAAGCCTAATCAATTATGAGGAGGGTAAAGTTCCACTACTTCATAGAATGATTCCAGCAGATATAAAAAACTTATATTTCATTGGTCTGTTTCAACCCTTAGGCTGTATTTGGCCTGGTGCAGAGCTTCAGTCCAAATTGGCTGCACAACATCTTTGTGGCAACTGGAATCCAAAAAAACCACTTAAAGAGCTCATAGATAAAGAGCTAGCTAATCCTGATGTAAAACAAATTGATACTCCTAGGCATACAATAACCGTAGATGATCATGCTTTCAGAGCCAGGTTAAAAAAAGAAATAAATAGATCTATTTCCGCATAAAAATTATGGATCAATGTATTGTTTGTGAAAGCAAGCTCATTGAAAGCTTTCAAACTTCTGATAAAAAGAAATATTGGAATTGTCTCCACTGCTTTTCAAAGTTCCTTGATAAAAAACATTATATTAATTCTGAGATTGAAAAAGAAAGGTACCTAGAGCACGAAAATATAATTGAGGACGAGGGCTATAGAAACTTCTTATCAAGACTTTCCAACCCTCTTATAGAAAAATTATTACCAAGTTCTAAGGGTCTTGATTTTGGATGTGGACATGGTCCAGCCTTGGCTGACATTTTAACTAAAGATGGATTTGATGTAGATTTGTATGATCCGTATTTCTTTCCAAACGAAAGCATTTTTTTAAAAAAATACGATTTCATAACCTGCACAGAAACGGCAGAGCATTTCTTTGAACCCGCAAAGGAATTTAAAACTTTTGATAAGCTTCTCAATAAGGGTGGATGGCTTGGTGTTATGACTAATACCCTGACAACAGATGATGCTTTTGATTCATGGTATTACAGAAGAGATCCAACGCATGTATGTTTTTATTCAGAAGCAACCTTCAAAATAATAGCAGAGCAAAAAGATTGGTTGTATGAGCCAATTTCTAAAGACGTAGCGTTATTTCAAAAAAAATAATTTCTTTCTTCATTTGTGTTAACTTAAGAGCCATGAATAAAATTTTATTGTCTCTTTTATTACTAGTTATAACGATAGTTGGATTTATTTATGGACCCAAGGCAGTTCGACTTTACAATCTAGCAAATCTTTATGATAAGGACTCTATAGCCAGTAATTTTATTAATATTGATAAAATCTTTACTGTATCTGAGCCAATACCAGCAGCAGAGCGACCATATACTTTTAATAAAAAGTCCTATGAGCTTCCAGAAACATATTTTTTTGAAGGTGAGGAAAAAAACCTCCAAGATGGCCTAAACCATTTCAAAACTGATGGACTGATTGTTTTGCATAATGGAGACATGCTTTATGAGAATTATTGGAACGGTAACTCAGTTAGCTCAAAACATATAGCTTTCTCTGTTTCAAAGTCTTTTTTATCAGCACTCATTGGAATAGCGGTAGGGGATGGTTTAATAGATAGTATCGAAGATCCGGTAACTAAGTACATTCCAGACTTTAATGGAACCGGTTATGAAGGAGTTCGCATTAAAGATATTCTTCAAATGTCATCAGGAGTAAAATTTAATGAAGATTATGCTGACCCAAAATCAGATATAAATATATTTGGTAGAGCCGTTGCAAGAGGCTCTTCTTTTAGGGATTTTGCAAAAACTCTAGAAAGAGAAAAAACTCCAGGCACCTATCATCATTATGTCAGCATCGATACACAAGTTCTTGGTTTCTTGCTTGCAGAAGTAACGGGCATGTCAGTCCAAGACTATCTCTATGAAAAAATTTGGAACAAAATTGGAATGGAGCATGGAGCTTACTATATAACAGACAACCTTGGAGTTGAGATGGCCTTGGGTGGTCTAAATGCAACACTAAGAGATTATGCTAAATTTGGACAGCTGTATCTTAATGAAGGCGATTGGATGGGCGATCAAGTTGTTCCAGTAGACTGGGTAAGAGCTTCGTATAATACCGACGGCCCTCATTTAAAACCTGGTGAGCATGACATGTCTTCAAGCCCATGGGGTTATGGTCTGCAATGGTGGGTGCCTGGTTTTCCTGATACAGATTACACAGCTTCAGGTGTTTACAATCAATATATCTATATAGACCCACTAACAAATGTTGTGATAGCTAAGACCTCATCAAATCATAGATATACCGCAGAAAAAGAATATTCAAAAGCCGCGAATGTGGCAATGTTTAGAGCTATAGCCAAAAGTATTCAACAGGAATAATGCGAAGCACATTAATTTTAATTAGTGTTGCGCTGCTGATTTCATGCCAAGATAAACCTGAGGAAAATATCTATTACGCACCTCAAAATCAGGCAGTTTTTGAAGAAACAATATTTATTGATGTGAATCTTGAGACACTATGGAACAGGATCACAGAGGATAGTAATAAAATTTTCCAAAACAAACAAAAAACAGAAAATATCGGAGAATTAACATTTGAGCTTAAGCCAAAAAATATCTCAGACTATATTGATTGCGGAATGATGAATAAAGAAATATATGTCGATTACATAGATCGGATTTTTGAATCCTCTTTAAATATAAAAACATCACTGTATTTAAAGAAAGAAAAAGAAAAATCGACCTCCATTCGCATTAATTCAAGGTATATTTTTAAATCTAAAGAGACGGGAACAACATGGGTCTTTCAAACAAATGAACCAAAATTAATTTTAGTAGGAAACCCTGCATATGGAGCAGAGCCATATAGAGCCTGCTCTTCTAAGAATTTCCTTGAATCAAGTATTATTAAAGAAATCACTGAGCTAGAATAAAGTTATGACAAAATGTATACGAAGGTTTGTTTCTCAAAAAGCCACCAAACTCTCATTGGTATTAATAATTTTTGCTACATTTTCTAATGCCAGCCTTGACATTAAAACTCCTAAAAGTGAAAAAATTAGTTCACTGATGCTTGTAGGCAATAGCTTTTTTTACTACAACAATAGTCTACATAATCATCTTGGCGATCTTATTAAAAATGATCCAAATGTGACCTCAATGAAAAGAAGGTCAATAACAATAAATGGGTCTGACCTTCCATGGCACGATATTGAAAGCTATCTTTCAAATGAACATATTGGCAGCTTCAGAATTGATACAAAAAATAATAATAAATATGTACCTAGCTCTAATACTAAGATCGATGCTGTCATATTTATGGGCTGTAGTCTTTGTCCAATTCATCCAGATACAAAAGATACTTTTCAAGTTTATGTTCAAAAGTACTCAGAAATTATTAGAGATAAAAATGCCGAGCCAATGCTATTTATGTCTTGGCCTTATAAAAATAAGCCTGAAATGATTAACTCTCTAAGGGATGTTTTTATTAATACTGCTAATAAGAATAACTTATTACTGATTCCTGCCGGCGAGGCCTTTTATCGCTTCAATTTAAGTTATCCTGAAATAGACTTATACACAAAAGATCTTAGACATCCCTCAAAAGAGGGAACATATTTGGCTGCAGCTGTTGTATTTGCATCTCTTTATGGGAAAGCTACTGCTGGCAATCCAGGCATAATGAATTTAGATCCAGAGGTGGCGCATAAAATACAAATGTCTGTAGATAAAACAGTTTCAGAGTTTATGGGAATAACCCTAAAATAACTTATATTTACTTCAGTTCACTCTTATATATAATTTAAAGACATCAAAGTATTCAAGGGGGAGTATTATGAAAAAATTATTAACTTTGGCAGCCATGTTTACAGCAGCAAGTATGTCAGCAGGACATCATGAAAAAGGTGAACATGCCGACCATAATATGGGCAACTCAAAAGAATGGGAAATTAAAGCCTATACTTCTGCAGCACCTAGTTTTATTGGAGATCATGCAACAGTTATTGGAGCTTCAGGCAAGGTTTTAAGAGAGGGAACAAATGGTTGGAGATGCGAGCCTTTTATGCCTGTGCCTAAAGGAGGCTTTAAAACACCACACGGGGCTGCAGCAGCTTGCTCAGATAAAAATGCAGTAGCTTGGGCTAATGCATATAAATCAAATACAAATCCTGAGCTTGAATCAGATGGATGGATTTGGATGTTACATGGAGACCTCGGGGTAGATAACTTTAAGCCATATACAGATGGCCAGAAAGATGCTGGGCATAAACATTTTATTGAGTCCGGCCCTCATATTATGCTAATGCCAAAAGATCCGTCATCTATGGATAACCAGTCAACAGACTATACAACTGGTGGTCCTTATGTAATGTTCAAAGGAACACCATATGTTCATATGATGATACCTTTAGATGGTTATTATGATTATCAGCCTGAGGCGGCACCTCGGTAAGCTTGACTATGGAAAGATATACTAGTTTTAAAGACTTCTATCCTTATTATTTAAGTGAGCATGATAATAAATACACAAAGCTTCTGCATTTTATAGGTACTACTATAGCTATATATCTATATATTAGATTCTTTCTTACCTTTAATTTTATGTTTTTGCTTTACTCACTTTTAGTTGGTTACGGTTTCGCATGGACTGGTCATTTTTTTGTTGAAAAGAATAAGCCAGCAACTTTTAAATACCCTTTATGGAGTTTTATCGGCGACCATAAAATGTATTTAGAAATACTTCAGGGCAAGCATAAGATTTTTTAAAATTCATGGAAACATATCAAATAATAATTTTGGCATTATTCTTTGGCCTTGTGGTTTTAGAGATTTTATTTACTAATTTCTTTAGCAAGCACAATCAGCGTACCAAGGATGGAGTCGTTGAGTTATTTGGTTTTTTCCAATTGAATTTTTTGGCCCTTCCATTGGTTTTTGGCTTTGGATATGGACTTGCTGAAATCTTACTTCCAAATAGCCAAGGCCTAATTTCTAATTGGGGTTTTTTTGCTATATTTGGACTTCTATTAATATTTGATGATTTAACTCAATATTGGTGGCATAGAACTTGTCATAATGTTCCTGTTCTTTATAACCTCCATAGAGCACATCATGATTCTGAATACCTGTCTATTAGAGTTGTATATAGGAATGCTCTTTTATATTACTTACTAATGCCAGGATTATGGTTTGCAGGCGCGCTTTTCTATTTAGGATCAGGCTGGGTATATGCAGTCTATATAGTTATAAAGCAAGCAGTAATTTATGGAGCTCATACAGATTTAAGATGGGACAAGAAACTTTATGAGATCAAATGGATGAGTCCTATCATGTGGATTCTAGAGAGGACCATTTCTACTCCTTCAACCCACTGGATGCATCATGGCAAACATCTTAGTGATGAGAATACTCATTACAAAGGAAATTATGGAAATCTTTTATTTCTTTGGGATATTATATTTGGCACTGCAAGAATAACCAGAAAGTACCCCAAAGAAGTTGGTGTAGAAAATTTAACCGAAGTTTCTGCTTTAACTCAATTATTCTGGCCAATATTTAGGTCTCCTGAGCCACAAAAACAATCAAAATAATTTGAACAAAGAACAGGATCTATCTTTCTGGAATGACCCGCCATGGGGAGATGGAAAACAAAAATATAGGCTTGGATTAAATCCAATATCTGAAGATGAGTGGCTCAATAGAGAAATTGGACCAGAGCTTTTAAGGCATAAAAAACAACTGCTAGATAATAATTACAATAACGTAGTTGCAGTCACCCCATCATCTTTAAATGCACAACTCATTTTGAATGAGCACTTCAAAGTAGATGAGAATAATTATCCAGATCTTATCGCTGATATGAGCCTGCTGATTCAAGATGATCTTTGCTTGATTAGATCTAATGGCCAGCAAGAGCTTTTAGCTGCAAGTGTTTGTTCGCCTAGCTACTGGAATGTTCAATCTAAGATAGGTAAACCACTTAAAGAAATCCATGAGCCTGTTACCACTCTAAATGAAAAGATTGGCGATAGGATATCAACTTTTATAAGACAAGCGCCAGTGATGAGGCCATTTGCTAGGCAAAACTGGTTGATCCATGGCGATACAAATAGATTCTATTTAAAAGAAGAAGAGTTGCCTATGACAGATCCATCAGAATGGTTTATTAGATCCGAAAAAGAAACGCTTTGCAGATTTCATGAGGATTATTCACTTTTCACTATCAATGTGATGTTTCAACCCTTACGTCTGGCTCATAAACATCCTCAACAGAAACAAAATTTAATTAATAGCCTAACTAACTTTGATGATGCAGAAACTGCTTATTTTGGGGGCACGAAGAAGATAGAGCTCTTGTTCGATTACCTATCGAGCTAAATAGAGTAAAATAATCTCTTAATTAAGGGGAATAATTATGTTTGGTGGAATTTCTTATATTGGATGGTTTCATACAATTCTTGGAATCGCAGCTATCGTTATTGGACTATATTTACTCATAAAAGACAGATTTATTTTTATGAACACTAACCTTGCTAAGTTTTATTTATTAAGCACTGTAATTACATGCGCCTCATCATTTCTTTTATATGGAGCAACGGGTTCGTTTAATACAGCTCACTGGCTTTCAGTTATTACTATTTTGGCGGTTTTGTTTGCCCTCGGACTAGAAAGATTTAATATTTTCGGCTTTTTTAATGTTTATTTTAAACAATTGGCTCTTACTGGAACTGTGTTCTTTAGCATGCTTCCAACCACTGCTGAAGTTCTGCAAAGACTTCCGCCCAGCGATCCATTTGTTGACTCTATAGAGGACCCTTTGGTTCAAAGTTATTATATGGCTTATGTTGTTATTTTTGGTCTCTTTGGAGTTTATCAAGTTATCAAAATATATCGGGGGAATGATATTGATGGAATTTAAAAATCACGATGAGTTAGTTGCTGCTTCAAAGAATGCTGCTGAAAAATGGAGACTGGTACCTGCTCCACAAAGAGGAGAGGTCATTAGGCAATTTGGCAATGAGTTAAGAAATCAGAAAGCTGACCTTGCAAAGGTTATTACAGCAGAAGCAAGAAAAATTGTTACTGAAGCTGAAGGCGAGGTTCAAGAAGCAATTGATATGTGCGACTTTGCCACAGGCCTTAGTAGACAATTGTATGGTCTTACCATGCCAAGTGAAAGACCAGACCATAGGCTTCAGGAGTTATGGCAGCCTATAGGTGTTATTGGGTGCATTACAGCTTTTAACTTTCCCATGGCAGTATTTGCATGGAATTTTTGTTTAGCTTCTGTTTGTGGGAATAGCATTATTTGGAAACCAAGCCCACATTCAAATGGATGCGCAGATGCACTTAAGAAAGCTTGGGATAAGGTTGCAGGCGAACACAAAAATCTTGTTCTAGTTTTAAAAGGTGGAAATGAAGAAGCCGTGGCCCTTTGCAAAGACAGCAATATACCTCTCATATCTGCAACTGGCAGCACCCAAATGGGCAGAGAGCTTGCCCCTATAGTATCTGCAAGACTAGGTAGAACCTTACTAGAGCTTGGTGGTAACAACGCGGCAATAATTTGCCCAACTGCTGACCTAGATTTAACTGTTAAAGGTGTGACTTTTTCAGCATGTGGCACAACTGGTCAGAGATGTACCTCATTAAGAAGAGCATTTGTTCATGAAGATATCTATGAAGAGTTTATGCAAAAGCTTCATGCATATTATTCCACTTTAAAAATTGGAGATCCATCTGATAAGTCATCACAACTCGGACCATTAATATCAGAAAGAAGTTATGGAGATATGCAAAATGCTTTGGAGTCTATCAGTAATAAGAATGTAAAAGTTCATGGGGGCCAAAGACTAGAGGTTGGCGATTCAAAAGAATTCTATGTGATGCCAGCAATCGTTGAGGTTTCAAAAATAGAAGACGAAATGCTAAATGAGACCTTTGCACCAATTCTTTATGTTAAAAAATTTAGAGATCTTGGTGATGCTATTCAAATGCAGAACAATGTTAAGCAAGGCCTAAGTAGTTCAATTTTTACAAATGACATGAGGGAATCAGAGCTATTTCTCAGTTCTGAAGGAAGTGACTGTGGAATAGCAAATGTGAATATAGGTACTAGTGGAGCAGAAATAGGTGGTGCTTTTGGTGGAGAGAAGGATACAGGTGGCGGAAGAGAGTCCGGTTCAGATGCATGGAAAGCTTATATGCGAAGAGTGACTGCAACGGTGAATTATGGAAAAGAGCTTCCTTTAGCTCAAGGAGTTGAATTTGATGAAAGCTAAAATAGCAATTATAGGCAAAGGTAATATTGGCTGGGCAATTAAGCAGCTTCTTAAAGATGATTATGAGATCAAGCATGGCGATATTACTGAGGGGTTGGATGCTCGTGATATTGAACAAGTTAGAGAATTCTTAAAAGGAATGGATGCTGTAATTTCAGCGGGCCCATTTGCGATAAATAAAAATATAGGGACCATTGCTGCAGAAATGGGTATTGGATATTTTGATTTAACTGAAGATGTTGAGACAACAGAATTTATTAGAAGCATTAATACCTCAAGCGTCATGATGCCTCAATGCGGTCTTGCTCCTGGAGCAATTAATATTTGCGCTGCAGGAATGATGAGTCAATTTGATAAAGTAAATGAAGTCATGATGAGAGTTGGCGCTTTGCCCAGATTTACTAATAATGAAATGAGTTATTATTTAAGTTGGTCCACCAATGGCCTTATTAATGAATACTGCAATGAAGCAGATGCAATTTATGAAGGCAAATCAATTAAAGTTATGCCTTTAGAAGGGGCAGAGAAGTTAACCATTGAGGGTGAGGCCTATGAAGCCTTTAATACAAGTGGCGGTTGCGCAACCATGTGTGAGACTTTTGAGCATAAGGTAGATAACTTGTCATATAAAACTATTAGATATCCAGGACATCTCAATCATATGAAGTTTTTATTTAATGATCTTCATCTAAAAAAGAACAAAGATATTCTTGAAAAGCTTTTTGACAAAGAGGTCCCAAGAACAACTAATGATGTAATAGTATTTTTTGTAAAAGTCATTGGTGAGATAGATGGTATTCTTCAAGAAAAAACCTATTTAAAGAAAATATATGGTGATGATAAATTTAGTGCAATTCAAAGAACTACCGCATCAGGCGTATGTAGTGTGTTAGAGATGTATATAGACGGTAAGATAAAAGATAAAGGATTTATCAAACAAGAATCAATATCTTGGGATGACTTTATAGATAATAAATTTGGAAGTGTTTATACCTAAT
>CAYXZT010000013.1:0-19157 GCA_964469915.1 uncultured Gammaproteobacteria bacterium | reverse complement strand
TCTGATTTAGCTTCGCTTAAAACTAAGGCTGTTCGTGACGGCGATCACTATATTATTAATGGATCTAAAACATGGACAACTCTTGCACAAAGTGCTGACTGGATATTTGTGTTAGTAAGAACAGAGTCAACAGGAAAAAAACAAGAAGGTATTTCATTCATATTGGTTGATATGAAAACTCCAGGAATTGAAGTAAAACCAATTATCACTATTGATGGTGAGCATGAAGTTAATTCTGTATTTTTTACAGATGTAAAAGTTCCTGCCGAAAATATTGTAGGTGAAGAAGGTAAGGGTTGGACTTACGCTAAATTCCTTCTAGCTCATGAAAGATTCGGTATAGCTGCTGTTGGAGCTTCAATGAGAGAATTATCAAGACTTAAGGATGTGGTAAAAGAGCTAGATAGCCCTGAATTGGATAAAAAAGTTGCTGAGGTTGAATTATCTATTTCAGCTTTAGAGCTAACTGAGCTTCGTTTATTATCTGCACTAGAGAATGGTGGTAACCCAGGAGCTGAATCTTCAATACTTAAGATTAAAGGAACTGAAATACAACAAAGGTTAACCGAAATATTTGTTGAAGCAGCTGGTGAGTATGCCTTAATGTATCCCGGCGCTCATGGATATGGATCAAATGACAAACCATCTGGACCAGAATTCGCTGCTGCATCACTATCAAAATATCTTAATATGAGAAAGACATCAATTTATGGCGGCAGTAACGAAATTCAAAAAAACATCATTTCAAAATTTGTACTAGGAGTATAGATATGAACTTAAATTATAGTGAAGAACAAACAATGCTTCGTGAACAAATTCAAAAATTTTGTGAATCTGAATATGATTTCTACAAAAGAGAAGACGTAGTTAAATCTGATAAAGACTTTGATGAAAATGTTTGGTCTCTATTTGCAGAACAAGGCTGGTTATCCATGCCATTTTCTGAAGAGTCTGGTGGATTTGGGTTTGGACCAGTTGAGCTATCAGTATTATTTGAGGAATTTGGGAAGGCTTTAGTAATAGAGCCTTATCTAGCTACTGTTGTTTTATCAGGTACTTTGCTAGACAAGTCAAACTTCTCCGGTAAGACTGATGTTATTGAAGCTATATGTTCTGGGTCTATGCATGTTTCTTTAGCTTACGCTGAAGCTGCAAAATCATATGACTACAGCTCTCCTTCATGTGAAGTTTCGGACATGAAGTTAAATGGTACTAAAACTCTTGTTCTCAATGGATCAAATGCAGCTAAAGTAATTGTTACTTGTATGCATAATAACGAATTAGCGCTTGTCTTGGTTGATGCCAATTCTGATGGAATATCTCAAAATAATTTTGCAACTATTGATGGACAGTCTTGTTCTGAAATAACATTTGAAAATGTTGCTATATCTGAGGATTCTATTATTGCCTCAGGAGAAGAGGCTTCATTGCTTTTAGCAGATACGTTAAATTTAGCTACTCTATGTGTTGGAGCAGAAGCGGTTGGATGTATGACGTCATGCTATCTTAAGACAGTAGAATATACCAAAGGAAGAGATCAATTTGATCAACCTATATCTAATTTCCAAGTTTTACAGCATAGAATGGTTGATATGTTTATTGAGAGTGAATTAGCAAAATCTTTACTTTTTAAAGCTATGTTAGAGGTTGATGCTGACTCGGATGAAAAATATAAACATGTTTCAGCTCTAAAAGCTCATGTAGGTAAATCTGGTAAGATATCTGCACAAGATGCTGTTCAGCTTCATGGTGGTATGGGTGTAAGTGAGGAAATGATGATTGGTCATTACTTAAAGAAAATGATATCTATTGATGCATTATTTGGTAATGCAGATCACCACTTAGGTTTATTTTCTAGTTAAAAAATTACTACACAAAAGTTGTTTCAAAAATAATGTATTTTATTAACACTTTTGTGTATTTTTTTAATGCTTTTATCTAATTTATTATCTAAAATAAACTCAATATCTAAATTATTTACATAAATATGTCAGCTACAAAAGACTCAACTTTTCAATCTACTAAACGACAAAATAGAATTCTTCCTGATGACTCTTTTGGTGATTGGAAGTGGAGAGAAGGTCTTGCTGAAATGATGGTACCTATAGTTGGCGATCTTTATAGAAATGGCATAAATGTATTAGTTTATGGAAAATCTCTTGTCAATCAATCACCGGTAGAAATAATGCGAGCTCATAGATTCGCAAGGCAATCGGATGATAATGAGCTCAGTGAGCTAGAAACTTTTCCTATCCTTCAATATCTATCTAATATTGAAATTGCTGATTGTGAGATAGATGTTGGTGAATTAGCAGTAAAATATCCTGATTTTGAATTATTAAAAAATGATGCAACAAATTTACCAGCATATATAAATACTGAATTAAAGGATGTTATTGGTAAATCATCTAATAGACCTGACAAACCTAGAGATATCGTTTTATATGGTTTTGGACGAATAGGTAGATTGGTTACAAGAATGATGATTCAAATGACTGGCCCTGGTAACTATTTTAGATTACGTGCAATGGTTATCAGAAAAGCTTCTGATGATGATATTTATAAAAGAGCAAGTTTGCTTTCTAGAGACTCAGTTCATGGCTCTTTTGATGGGACGGTAAGAGTTGATGAGGCTAACTCAGAGCTGGTTGTTAATGGGAATCCAATCAAAGTTATATACGCCTCTAAACCTACAGATGTTAACTATAGCGACTATGGAATTGAGAGCCCAATTGTTATCGATAATACAGGTGTATGGAGAGATGAAGATGGTCTTGGAGAACATTTAAAATCTGGAGCTTCTCATGCTCTTTTAACAGCTCCTGCCAAAGGTGATATTAAGAATATAGTTTTTGGTATTAACGATGATATTTTAGAAGATGACTCAATAGTCTCAGCAGCTTCGTGCACAACTAACGCCATAGTCCCAGTTCTTCAAGTTGTTAAAGATAAATATGGTATAAGTGGTGGTCATATAGAGACAGTTCATTCATATACTAATGATCAAAATTTAATTGATAATTTTCATAAAGGAGATAGAAGGGGTAGAGGAGCACCATTAAATATGGTTATCACTTCAACAGGAGCAGTTGCTGCTGTTGCTAAAGTTATACCCGACTTAGCTGGCAAATTAACTGGAAATGCTATTCGGGTGCCTACACCTAATGTTAGTTTGGCCATACTTTCTTTAGTTTTAAATAATGAAGTTACCAAAGAATCATTAAATAACTACCTTAAATCAATGGCTTTTCATTCAAAATATAGAGAAATCATTGGTTTTGTAAATTCCCCTGAAATCGTTTCAACAGACTTTTATTCAAGCCCATTCGCATCAATTATTGATTCACAAGCTACTATTACAAGTGGAAATAGAGTCACTCTTTATTGTTGGTATGACAATGAGTATGGATACTCTAAACAGGTAATAAATTTAACAAAGAAAATAGCTAATATAAAGCTTCAAAGATTGCCTAAACCAATTCAATAAAACTATAGAATCCATAAGGTTTTAGATTTATAATCACCCCGTTTTTAATTGTTTATTCATCTTTAGGACATTGCACGCGTGATTAAGATAAAAAAAGGTTTAAATCTCCCTATATCGGGCAAACCTTCCTCTGTAATTACTGACAAACCAACCGTTAATTCTGTTTCATTATTATCTAACGATTTTGTAGGCATGAAACCAACAATGCTTGTTAAAGTTGGAGATAGTGTAAAGGTTGGTACCAAAGTATTCGAAGATAAAAAAAATCCTGGTATTTTCTTCACATCACCAGCTGGTGGAACCATTTCATCAATAAACAGGGGAGATAAAAGAAAATTTTTATCTATTGAAATAGATGTTGATCAAAATGAGGAATTTATTTCATTTGATTTTGAAAATAACAAAAATAGTTTAAAGAACTTATTCATTGAATCAGGTTTGTGGAATATATTTAGAACAAGACCTTTTAATAGAACGCCTTCGGTTTCATCATCACCTGATTCGCTATTTATTAATTGTTGTGACACTAATCCTTTGTGTATTGATCCGTATGACATTATAAAAGATGATAGTGAAAACTTTGAATTAGGTCTAAATACACTAAAAACTATTTTTGATTGTCCTATTCATTTGAGTTACCAGAATGATAAATTTAATACCAATGTTGATGGAATAAACTATCATCAATTCTGTGGTCCACATCCAGCTGGCTTGGTAAGTACTCAAATTAGTGCTATTGATCCAGTGAACATTAACAAAGTAGCATGGGCTGTTGGTTATCAAGACATTATTTCAATTGGCCATTTAATATCCACTCACAACATTAGAACGCATAAAACAATCTCTCTTTCTGGTCCTGCTGTCAATGAGCCTTCATTAATTAAAGCTCGTATTGGAGGGAATTTAGATCAAATGACTGCAGGAAAAATTAAAGAAAACTCTAGAGTTATATCAGGATCAATTATTTATGGTCATAAATCCGAGGGTGTGATGAGTTATTTGGGTTTTTATGATAATCAAATTTCTGTAATTCCAGATATAGCGAATGATATCTTTATGAACTGGCTGATGCCAGGTGATAAATTACATTCTAAACTTAATGTTTTTCTATCAGCCTTTAAGAGACCTCAGGATTTTATTTTTAACACATCAGTTAATGGCGGTAATAGAGCTATAGTTCCAATTTCTTCTTATGAAGAGGTAGTACCAATGGATATCTTAGTTACTCAGTTACTTAAAGCATTAGTTGTATCTGATATTGAGATGTCAGTTGATTTAGGAATGTTAGAATTAGCACCTGAAGATCTTGCTCTGTGTTCTTATGTATGTCCTAGCAAATATGATTATTCATCAATATTGCTAGATAACTTAAATAAATTATATTTAGAGCAATGAAAATCTTAAGAAACTATATAAATTCTGTAAAACCTAACTTTATAGGCGAGGGTAAGCACTCAAAATGGTTTCCTTTATTTGATGCCGTTGAAAATCTATTCTTTTCTACTCAAACAAAAACATCAAATCCTGTTCATGTTCGAGATGCAGTTGATATCCAAAAAGTAATGGTTACTGTTTGGTTGGCAACTTTTCCAGCCATGTTTTTTGGAATGTATAATCTTGGTTCTCATTCACTTGAGTATCTAGAATCTATTAATCAAGCAAATACCGGAGATTGGCATCATTATATTGTTAGTTTTGTTGGTTATGATTCCTCAAGTTTTTTTGCAAAAATGTGGTTTGGTGCATCATACTTTATGCCGATTTATATCACAGTTTTTGTTGTTGGTATTGGTTGGGAGGCCGTATTCGCAATTGTAAGAAAACATGAAATTAATGAAGGTGCCTTTGTTTCTACAATTTTATTTTCTTTAAGTTGTCCTCCAGATTTGCCTTTATGGCAGGCAGCTATGGGTATAACTTTTGGTCTTGTTATAGGAAAAGAGATCTTTGGTGGTACTGGTAAAAATTTCCTTAATCCTGCGTTAACTGGAAGAGCATTTCTATATTTTGCCTATCCTTCACAAATATCAGGAGATAAAGTCTGGATAGCAGGTCTAGCAGATAATAATATAGTTGCAGAAGGTTACAGTGGTGCAACTGCTCTTGGTGTTGCTGCTGAAAATGGAATGCCAGGGATACTAAATCAATATACTTGGATGGATTCTTTTTTAGGTTTTATTCCAGGATCTGTTGGAGAAACTTCTGTTATTGCAATTGGTATAGGCTTAATAATTCTTCTAGTTACTAAGGTGGCATCCTATAGAATTATTCTTGGGACCTTAGCAGGTATGATCTTCATGTCTTCACTATTAAATATAGTTGGTTCAGATACTAACCCAATGTTTTATGTTCCATGGTACTGGCATGCTGTTATAGGTAGTTTCGCCTTTGGTTTGGTATTTATGGCAACTGAGCCTGTCTCTGGTTCTGGTACTAATGCAGGAAGGTGGATATATGGTATTGTTATTGGCATAACCGTAATTCTTATAAGAGTTATTAATCCAGCATTCCCTGAAGGTATGATGCTAGCTATATTATTTGCAAATTTATTAGCTCCAGTGATAGATCATATGGTTGTTATGTCAAATATAAAAAGAAGGAGGGCATTAATAAATGAATGATTCAGTTACTAAAACTCTTGGAGTTGCATTTGTAATATGTCTTGTTTGTTCGTTAGTTGTTTCATTTGCAGCAGTTAGCCTTCGAGATTTACAAAAAGAAAATGCAACCAATAATCAAAGTATAAAGATACTTCAAGCTGCAAAAATTTATGATTCTTCTGTAGATGTAAAAACTCAATTCAATAAACTTGAAATGAAATACGTTGATTTTAACACTGGAAAAATTTTAGATTCATATGAAAATTTTATAATAGAAGATTATGACCAGCTTAAATCTACAAGAAATCCAAATCTTTCAACAGCCTTGAGCGCTTCAGAAGATATTGCAATCATTAAAAATCGAGAAAATGTCGGTAAATTTTTTATAGTTAGAAATGAAGATTCATCCATTGATAAACTAATATTACCTATTAGAGGTTATGGATTATGGGGTACTCTTTATGGATATATGGCAATAGAAGAAGACTTTAATACTGTTGCAGGGCTTGAATTTTATGATCATAAAGAAACACCTGGTCTTGGTGCTGAGGTTGATAATCCAAGATGGAAAGATTTATGGCCTGGAAAGAAGATATATCAAAACAAGGAAGTAAAACTCACAGTTATGAAGGGTAAGGTTCCATCAGATGACATAAATATAGATTACAGAGTAGATGGGCTTTCAGGAGCAACTTTAACAAGTAGAGGTGTTACAAATATGATTACCTACTGGTTTGGTGAATCAGGTTATTCTAAATTATTTGAAGAGTTGAGCTATGAGTCTTAAAAGGTACAAGGAAGTCATATTCAAACCTCTTATTGAGGAAAACCCAATAACACTTCAAATTCTGGGTATATGTTCTGCACTTGCTGTTACAAATAACCTTTCAGTAACTATGGTCATGTGTATTGCCTTAACTACAGTAGTATCTTTTTCAAATTTATTTATATCCTTAATAAGAAACTATATACCCAGCAGTATTAGAATTATTGTACAAATGACTATTATAGCTTCCCTTGTTATTGTTGTTGATGAGTTGCTGAAAGCATATAGCTATGAAACCAGTAAAAAATTATCTGTTTTTGTTGGGTTAATTATTACAAATTGTATTGTTATGGGAAGGGCTGAAGCATTTGCCATGAAAGAGAAACCACTACTAAGCTTTTTTGATGGTCTTGGTAATGGTTTAGGTTATAGCATTATTTTAATTGGCGTAGCATCTATTAGAGAATTGTTTGGTTCAGGAACATTATTTGGTTTTGAGATATTGCCGTTAGTATCTAATGGTGGATGGTATATGGGTAATAATCTTCTTTTGTTACCACCAAGCTCATTTATTATTATTGGTTTATTTATATGGGCAATAAGGTCTTATAGACCCGCACAAGTCGAAGAGGATGATTTTGTTGTATCAAAGCATTCAACTGCGCCTGATCTTACTAAGAGAGAATTAAATGTTTGAACATTATCTTAATATATTCATAACAACTGTTTTCATTGAAAACATTGCTTTATCTGTATTTCTTGGAATGTGTACTTTTATTGCTATTTCGAAAAAAATAGAAGCTGCAATGGGTCTTGGTATAGCTGTTATTGTTGTTTGCTTAATAACAGTCCCTCTCAACAATCTAATTTATAACTTTGTACTAAGAGAGGATGCTTTAGTATGGGCTGGAATAGAAGGAACTGATTTAAGGTTTGTCTCACTGATTAGTTATATAGGTGTTATTGCAGCTGTTGTTCAAATTCTAGAGATGTTTTTAGATAAATATGTACCTGCTTTATACAATGCTTTAGGAGTTTTTCTCCCTTTAATAACAGTAAATTGCGCTATTTTAGGTGCATCTCTATTTATGATAGAAAAGGATTTAATGTTTGGCGAGAGTGTTGTGTATGGTCTTGGTGCTGGTTTTGGTTGGGCTATGGCCATTGTTATACTTGCTGGTATAAGAGAAAAGCTTAAATATTCTGATATCCCGGAGGGCCTTAAAGGATTGGGAGCTACATTTATTATTGTTGGTTTGATGAGTTTTGGTTTTATGTCATTCGGTGGAATTTCACTTTAGGAAGGATTTAATATTATGCAGATAGATTTGATACTTGGAGTTGTTGCCTTTTCAGGAATTGTTCTAGCCCTTGTTGGTGTGATTATTGGTGCAAGATCCCAGCTTGTTAGTACAGGTGATGTCTCTATAGAAATAAATGGTGATTCTGACAATCCTCTTGTAGTGCCTGCGGGCTCAAAGTTACTTCAAACTCTAGCTGAAAATAAAATTTTCTTATCATCAGCATGTGGCGGTGGAGGAACTTGTAGTCAATGCAAATGTGTTGTTGTTGATGGCGGGGGCTCTATCTTACCAACAGAAGAATCACACTTTAATTCAAGAGAAAAAAATGAAGGATGGAGACTTTCATGTCAGGTAGCAGTAAAAAATGATATGAAGATTGAAGTTCCAGAAGAAATTTTTGGAGTAAAAGAATGGGAGTGTGAGGTTGTTTCAAATGATAATGTTGCTACCTTTATTAAAGAGTTAGTTCTTAAGCTTCCTGAAGGTGAAAATGTAGATTTTAAAGCTGGTGGCTATGTTCAGCTTGAAGCTCCTGCTTATGAGATAGATTATAAATCTTTTGATATTCAAGAGGAATATCATGGTGATTGGAATCATTTTAAGATCTGGGATAATAAAGCTGTAAATCTTGAGCCAGTTATCAGAGCTTATTCAATGGCAAATTATCCTGAAGAGAAGGGTATTATAAAATTCAATATAAGAATTGCTTCTCCGCCCCCAGGTACAGACTTTCCTCCTGGTGTCATGTCTTCATGGACATTTAATTTAAAACCAGGGGATAAGGTTAAAGTATTTGGTCCATTTGGTGAATTTTTTGCAAAAGAGACTGCAAATGAGATGGTGTTTGTTGGTGGTGGGGCTGGCATGGCACCAATGCGATCTCATATATTTGATCAATTACTAAGAATTAATACAGATAGAAAAATTACTTTTTGGTATGGCGCTAGAAGTTTGAAAGAAATGTTTTATGTCGATGAATTTAATGATCTAGCAGAAAAATATGATAACTTTGAGTGGCATGTAGCACTATCTGATCCGCAAGCTGAGGATGATTGGGATGGTGACACAGGATTCATTCATAATGTTTTATATGAAAATTATCTAAAAAACCATGAGGCCCCAGAAGACTGTGAATATTATATGTGTGGTCCTCCAATGATGAATAAGGCAGTTATAGATTTATTATTAAATATTGGAGTTGAACCAGAAAATATTGCCTTAGATGATTTTGGTGGTTAGTTAAAAAAATTGTTTAGTAGGTATATTCTTTCTAAATTTCTAGCTTTGTTTGTTGGGCTAATCTGCATATATCTAGCATATACATTCAATTCTTCTAATTTATACTCAATCTCAGGTAAAGCCTATGGAACAACCTGGTCAGTTACATCAACTGAATTTATAGCAGACCATCACGAAAAAAAGATATTAGATATTATTGATACTGTTGATACTGTTGCTTCAAATTATAAGTCAGATTCTGAAATAGCATTAATTAATAAAGCCCCAATAAGAACTGAACTTCCTTTATCACAAGATCTCTATATGCTTCTTAATGAGGCTAAGTTAATTTCTAATATTCTAGATAATTACTATGACATTACATTAGGGAAGGTTTCTAGCTCAATGGGTTTTGCCCCAAGCTTCGGTATAGACGTATCTAATAATCCATCTAACAGGGTATTTAGCTTAAATGAATACAATCAGACAGTTTTTAAGAGCTCTGATTTCTGGTTTGATCTTTCTTCTATAGCAAAAGGTTATGCGGTACAAAAAATACATGAATATTTAATTGCTAATAATCTACCTAATCACTTAATTGATATTGGTGGTGAAGTAATTGTTAATGGTTTTAATTATCAAGAACCTTGGAGTGTGGGCATACAAGACCCTAATTCTATTTCAAATAAAGCTATATATATCATAAACAATAGAAATGGTGCTATGTTGTCTATAGCTACATCGGGGGAATATAGAAATTTTAGAATATCTCAGAATGGAGTAAAAAAAACACACACCATTAATCCTGATAATCAAAAATCTATTACAAGTGACATACTATCAGTAACCATTCTTGATAATAAATCTGCTACAAGAGCTGATGCTTATGCAACAGGTTTTAATGTAATTGGTGGAATAGATATTATTGAAATTGCAAATGCAAATGATATAGCCTTGATGCTAGTTACTAGTAAAAAAGGTGAAATAGAATTACTCTTTTCTGATAAATGGTATGATTTTACTTATGAGTGATATATTTTTAGGTTTTTTAGTTATAGGCTTATCTTTTACTGGGTTGGCGCTTGGGTTGATTATGAGAAATCAACCTATTAAAGGGTCATGTGGTGGCATGGCTAATCTTGAAGATGGAGCGCCATGCCAAATATGTGGTAGAACTGATAAAGAGGCCTGTGATCAGAACTGATTCATAGTATTATCCTTCCCTGCAGCCTTTAATGCTGCTTCACCAGCAAAATATTCTTTATGATCATCACCCATATCAGAACCTGACATATTTTGATGCTTAACGCATGCTATACCTTCTCTAATTTCCTTTCTTTGGACGCCGGCAACATAACCTAACATTCCATTATCTCCAAAATACTCTTTTGCAAGATTATCTGTTGAAAGGGCAGCAGTATGATAAGTTGGAAGAGTAATTAAATGATGGAAAATTCCTGCTTCTCTAGCTGCATCAGCTTGGAAGGTTCTAATTTTATTATCAGCCTCTATTGCTAAATCAGATGAGTCGTATTTCTCATTCATTAAGTCATCTCTGTCATATGCAGAGACGTCTTGATTATCCTCGATCATTGAATCAAAAACTTGTTGTCTAAAATTTAAAGTCCAATTGAATGAAGGACTATTGTTATAAACAAGTTTTGCATTAGGCACTACTTTTTTGATTTCATCCATCATTGCACCTATTTGACCAATATGTGGCTTCTCAGTTTCAATCCAAATAAGATCAGCACCATTCTGTAAGCTTGTAATTGAATCAAGAATACATCTAGCTTCACCAGTTCCAGGTTTGAATTGATAAAGGTTACTAGGTAGTCTTTTTGGTCTTACGATTTTTCCATCTTGACTTATCATTACATCACCGTGCTTCATTGTTTCATTAGTGACTTCTTCAACGTCAAGGAATGAATTGTATTGATCTCCTAAATCACCTTTTTCACTGGTAACGGCAATTTGTTTTGTAAGACCAGCGCCTAATGAGTCTGTTCTTGCAACTATTACACCGTCATCTACACCAAGCTCTAAAAATGCATACCTAACTGCGTTAATTTTTGCTAAAAAATCTGCATGTGGAACAGTAACTTTTCCATCCTGATGCCCACATTGCTTTTCATCTGAGACTTGATTTTCAATTTGAATACAGCAAGCGCCAGCTTCAATCATTTGTTTTGCCATTAAGTATGTTGCCTCTTCATTACCAAAACCAGCATCTATATCAGCAATAATAGGGACTACATGAGTTTGAAAATTATCTATTTCATCTTGAATAGATTCTTTTGATGAACCCTCAGCAGAATCAAGTTTTCTATATAATCCACCAAGTTCTCTAGCATCAGCTTGTCTTAAAAATTGATAAAGTTCTGCAATCAGGCTTGCAACAGATGTTTTCTCATGCATTGATTGATCGGGTAGGGGGCCAAACTCTGATCTTAAAGCAGCAACCATCCAACCAGATAGATATAAATACTTTCTATCAGTTGTATTAAAGTGTTTTTTTATAGAAATCATTTTTTGTTGCCCAATAAAACCATGCCAGCACCCTAAAGATTGGGTATATGCAGCCGTATCATTATCATATGCTTCCATGTCTTTTCGCATTATCCCTGCTGTGTATTTAGCAATATCAATACCTGTCTTAAATTTATTCTGCATTCTCATTCTTGCAACATAGTCAGGGTTGATTGCATCCCAATTACTAGTATTCATATCAGGTATATTCGTAGCATTTTTTAGTTCATCGTTGTGGTTTGTCATAATAATAGGTCTCTGAAATTAATATTATGTAGTGAAGTAAATAATATCTAGATAAGAGTGTCAATAATATTATTTAATCCTTATATTTAAGGGCTTTATAGATGTAATTGTTTGTAGTTAAACTACAAAAAATTTAATAATTACTTATTTTGATAAAGATCTAGAAATTCCAATATAGGTAGATGGCTTAAGTGAAATAAGCTTCTGTTTAGATACATCAGAAATATTTAAATTATTTATGAAACTTACATATGATTCTTGTGTAATCTTTGATCCTCTAGATAGTTTTTTTAGTTGTTCATAGGCATCAGGAATTCCTTCATAACGCATAAGTGTTTGAACAGCTTCTGTTAAAACCTCCCAGTTAAGATTAAGTTCATTTTCTATACTTATTTTATTCGGAGTAATTTTTGAAAGGCCTTTATTAGCAGATATTATTGCAAGTGCTGAATAACCAAATCCTAGACCTATATTTCTTAAAACTGTTGAATCAGATAAATCTCTTTGATGTCTTGATTTTGTTAATTTATTTGCAAAGAAACTAAATAATGCTGATGAAATACCGAAATTACCTTCAGCATTCTCAAAATCAATCGGGTTTACTTTGTGCGGCATTGTTGAGGATCCTACCTCATTTTTATTTAATTTAAGTTTAAATATCTCATTAGAAATATATATCCAACAATCCTGCGAAAGATCTGTAAGAATATTATTAATTCTTATCATTGAATGAGATACCTCTGCAATCCAATCATGGGGTTCTATTTGTGTAGTATATAGATTTTGTTCTATTCCAAATTGTTTTAAAAACTTCTTATTAGTTTTAGCCCAATCAACGCTATCATCAACTATCTGGAAAGTATGAAAATTTCCTGTTGCGCCGCTAAACTTAGCTAGAGGTTTAATTTCTTTCAGTAAATTCAACTCTCTCTCTAGTCTTGAAGAAAATACTTTAAATTCTTTCCCTAAAGTAGATGGCGAAGCAGCTTGCCCATGGGTTCTTGCTAAAAACGATATTTTTGACCATTTTTTTGAATAACTTTTTAATGTTTTTTGGATCTCTTTGGTTTCATTTAATAACAATAATGTTCCTTTCTTTATCAAGCAGGCATAACTTAATGAGTTTATATCTTCACTCGTTAGACCAAAGTGTATTAGGTGAACATATTTTTTTAAAACCTTATCTTTATTAAAAAATTCTGCAATAAAATATTCAACAGCCTTAACATCATGGTTTGTAACAGACTCAATTTTTTTTATTTTTAGAACATATTTATCATCAAATTTATTTTTAAAATTATTAATTTTATTAATTGATTCTTTGCTAAGTGGTTTAAAAGAACTGGGTAGGTTAGTGCATAAAAATACAAGCCAATCGATTTCGATTTCAAACCTTATTTTTATTAATGCTGATTCACTAAAATTTTTTCTAAATTCAGGAATTTTGTTTAAATATCTACTATCTAAAGGTGAGATGTTGTCGTGATTATATTTCATAATTTATTTTATCATTCTTTAAAATACTCTAATTAAAAAGTTTGGTTAATAATCCCGCCACCTAAGCATATATCATTATCATATAGGACAGCTGACTGACCTGGAGCAATTGCTCTTATTTTATCCTTAAAAGTTAACATTATTTTGTCATTATTAGATTCTAAATAGCATTCAACAGGTATATGTTGATGTCTTACCTGTACTAAGCAATTCATTGGTAGATCATATTCGATATCATTTATCCAATTAATCTTCTCTACAAAAAGTCCTGAATTCATAAGCAGTTCATTATCAACACCCTGACAGACATGTATTACATTATTTTTAATGTCCTTTTTATAAACGTACCAAGGTAGCTCATTAGCACCTTTGACACCACCAATCTGTAAGCCTTGTCTTTGTCCTTCAGTATATAAAATTGAACCTTGGTGCTCACCAACTATATTGCCATTTTCATCTTTAATATCACCTTTACTAAATGATATAAATCTATTTAAAAAATCTTTTAGATTTCGCTCACCAACAAAACAAATACCTACAGAGTCTTTTTTATCTGCAGTTATTAAATTTTGTTTGAGAGCTATTTCTCTCACCTCATCTTTTGTTAAGTCTGCTAGTGGAAAAATACATCTATCAAATTCATTCTCACTAACCTCATGAAGAAAGTATGTTTGATCTTTAAATGAATCTTTTGCTCTTGCTAAAAACTTGTTGTTATTCTTAGCTATTATTTTTGCATAATGGCCAGTTGCTATGAAATCAGCTCCAATATTGAATGCATAATCTAAGAAAGATTTAAATTTAATTTCTCTATTACATAATATATCTGGGTTGGGTGTTCGTCCTTTTTCATGCTCACTTAAAAAATTTGTAAAAACTCTTTCCCAATATTCATCAGAGAAATTAGCTCTATGAAGAGGGATATCCAATTTATCACAGACAGCTGATGCGTCTTTAAAATCTATTTCTGATGTACAAATCTCACCTGGTTCACTTTGCCAGTTTTGCATAAAGAGACCTTTTACATCATAGCCTTCTTCTTTTAAAAGATATGCAGATACAGATGAATCAACTCCACCAGACATACCTACAACAACAGTCTTTTTTTGCATCTTTCTTCTCTTTTCTAAGTATTATATTAAATTAATTAAGAGTATAATTATGACCGATTTGGAAGCTAAAATCTTAATACAGAGGTCAATAAGTAAATGAAATTCGATAAAATCAAAGAACCGCAGTCAGGATCTAAAATATCTATAACTGATGGAAAATTAAATGTACCAAATAATCCTATAATTCCTTTTATTGAAGGTGATGGAATTGGCGTAGATATAACTCCCGCTATGTTAAAGGTAGTTGATAACGCTGTAAAAATTGCTTATGAGGGTGAAAGAAAGATTGAGTGGATGGAGGTATATTGCGGTGAGAAATCTACAACAATTTATACAAAAGATACATGGCTTCCTGACGAAACAATAGATGCATTAAAAGAATATGTTGTAAGTATTAAGGGTCCATTAACAACGCCTGTAGGTGGTGGTATTAGATCTTTAAATGTATCTTTAAGACAAATTCTAGATTTATACGTATGTCTTAGACCAATTAGATATTTTGATGGTGTTCCTTCACCGGTTAAAAGACCACAAGATACTGACATGGTGATATTCAGAGAAAACTCTGAAGATATCTATTGTGGTATTGAATTTGAAGCAGGCTCTGATGATGCTAAAAAAATGGTTGGAGTTTTGCAGGATGATTTTGATATCTCTAAGATACGATTCCCAAATACAGTTGGCTTAGGTGTAAAACCAATTTCTAAAGAAGGCACAGAGAGATTAGTTAAAAAAGCTATTGATTATGCTATTGAAAATGATAGATCTTCTGTAACGCTGGTTCATAAAGGTAATATTATGAAATATACAGAAGGGGCATTTAGAGACTGGGGATATGAGTTATCTCAAACTAGTTATAATGCTGAAGATTTAGATGGCGGTCCTTGGCAAGTTATCAAAAATCCAAATAATGGAAAATCTATCATTATTAATGATGTTATTTGTGATGCATTTCTTCAACAAATCCTTTTAAGACCAAAAGATTATGATGTAATAGCAACAATGAATCTTAATGGAGACTATATTTCAGATGCATTAGCAGCTTGTGTCGGCGGAATAGGAATCGCTCCTGGTGCTAATTTATCAGATGATTATGCTGTATTTGAAGCTACTCATGGAACAGCTCCAAAATATGCTGGACAAGATAAAGTTAATCCCGGAAGTCTTATTTTATCTGCCGAGATGATGTTAAGACATATGGGTTGGGTTGAAGCAGCAGATCTAATCATTTTATCAATGGAAAGGACAATTGGTGCTAAGAAAGTTACATATGACTTTGAAAGGATGATGGAAGGTGCTGATTTAGTTTCATGCTCAGGCTTTGCTGATGAGATGATTAAAAGGATGTAATGATTAAGCTTTCTATAGAAGAAATAGATAACGAAAATAATTACGGCTCATCTGTATTAGAAAAGGAACCTGAAGTTAAGGAACCTCCTTTATATCAAGTAATACTTCTTAATGATGACTACACCCCCATGGAGTTTGTAGTGTATGTTCTACAGACAGTTTTTAATCACACGCACGAACAATCTACAAAAATAATGATGGCTGTTCATACAAAAGGCATGGGAGTATGTGGTATATTTTCTAAAGAAATAGCTGAGATGATGTCATATGAAGTAAATGAAATGGCAAAACACCACAATCATCCACTATTAAGTGAGATAGAACCATTAACGGATTAATATGTTTAGTAAAGATTTAGAAATTTCAATTGCTAGCTTGTTCGATCAGGCTCAAGAAATAAATATTCAATATCTAACAGTTGAACATTTATTTCTTATGATCCTAAATGATTATACTGTTAAAGATTTTATAGAGTCTAAAGATGTTCAAATCCAAGCTCTTAAAGACAACCTTAACGATCATTTAAAGCAAACCAGCATCATGAGAACCGATGCACAAAAAGCTGTTCAACCAACACTTGGGTTTCAAAGAGTTCTTCAAAGAGCTGTCTTTCATATTCAGTCATCAGGAAAAGGTGTTGTAAAACCTATAAATATATTGGTAGCTATATTCTCAGAGAAGGAGTCACATTCAGTTTATCTTCTTAATAAGAATAATATTAATCGTCTTGATGTTGTAACTCATATTTCTCATGGCAGTCCTGAAAAGATAACGCCTGAACCTAATGTTAGTGAAGCACAAGATGAAGTTAATACTCATCAAGAGCAAAAAGAAAGTAAATTTCTGATTAATCTTAATAATCAAGTTGATGAAGGCAAGATTGATAAACTTGTTGGTAGATCTAAAGAGGTTGATAGAATAGTTCAAATCTTATCAAGAAGAACAAAAAATAATCCCTTATTGGTTGGCGAATCCGGGGTAGGGAAGACCGCTATTGCTGAAGGCTTGGCTTATTTAATTACAAATAATAAAGTCCCTAAAGTCTTATCTAATTCAACTATTTATTCTCTTGATATAGCTGCTTTAATAGCTGGAACTAAATATCGTGGTGATTTTGAAAAAAGACTTAAAGAGGTATTAAAATTTTTAGACACTGAGGACAAACCAGTATTATTTATAGATGAAATTCATACCATTATTGGAGCTGGATCTGCCTCAGGTGGTTCCTTAGATGTATCCAATCTTTTAAAGCCTGCTTTAGGTAAAGGGCAAATTAGATGTATAGGCTCTACTACTTTTCAAGAGTACAGAGGTATATTTGACCAAAATCAAGCTCTATCTAGAAGGTTCCAGAAAGTAGATATATTAGAGCCAAATTATGATGAATGCGTAGAGATTCTTGATGGTATTAAAGAAATTTATGAAGATTATCATAATGTTAATTTTTCTAGTGAAGCAATTAAATCTTCAATAGATTTATCATCTAAATATATTAATGATAGATTCTTACCAGATAAGGCTATTGATGTGATTGATGAAACAGGTGCTATGCTAAATATTAGTAGAAAAAATTCAAAAAAAATAACCGTAAATCAATCTCATATAGAAAAAACTATATCAAAAATAACAAAAATACCAGAGCAGAGTATTACTGCAGCCGACAAGAAAAATCTTAAGAAAATTGAGGAGAGCTTAAAGCGTGTAATATTTGGACAGGATATAGCAGTTGAGACTTTATCAAATGCCATAAAACTCTCTCGCGTTGGCTTAAGAGATGATAATAAAACAATTGGATCATTTCTATTTACTGGACCAACTGGGGTAGGGAAGACAGAGATTTCAAATCAACTTGCAGATATTATGGGTATTGATCTTATTCGTTTTGATATGAGTGAATATATGGAAAGACATACCGTATCAAGACTAATTGGGGCTCCTCCTGGTTATGTTGGTTTTGATCAAGGTGGTCTTTTAACTGAGGCTGTAGTGAAGTCACCACACTGCGTATTACTTCTCGATGAAATTGAAAAAGCGCATCCAGATATATTTAATATCCTGTTGCAAGTTATGGATGCTGGTGTATTAACTGATAATAATGGAAGAAAAGCAGACTTTAGAAACGTTATATTAATAATGACAACAAATATTGGTGCTGAATTATTAGGCAAAAGAAATATTGGATTTAGCTCCTCATCTAATGAATCTGATGCAATGAATTCACTGAATAAATTATTTTCACCAGAATTTAGAAATAGGTTAGATGAAATTATTCAATTTAATTATTTAGATAAGTCTATTATTCTATCTATTGTTGATAAGTTCCTCACTAAACTGCAAGCACAACTTGATAAAAGAAATGTAGAGATAATTGTCTCTGATAACGTTATTAATTGGATAGCTGATAATGGTTATGACAAAGAAATGGGCGCAAGACCTATGGAAAGATTTATATCAAAAAATATCAAGAAACCTTTGGTTGATAAATTATTATTTGGAAACTTAAAATCAGGTGGTCAAATTAATCTAGATATTAAGAACGGAAATTTGAAGTTTAGCGAAGTTAAAAAGAAGGTAAAAGTCTAACTTATCTGCCTCTAAAGGTTATCCGTCCAACAGATAAATCATAAGGAGTCATTTCAACTTTAACTTTATCACCAGTTAGGATTCTGATGTAATGCTTTCGCATTTTACCTGATATATGAGCAGTAATGATGTGATCATTTTCTAGCTTAACTTTAAATTTAGTATTAGGAAGCGTTTCAATAACTTCACCTTCAAACTCTAATGCATCTTCTTTTGACATATGCATATTTTAAACTATATTTCTTCTAATAGGGGGTTCATATAGTTATATAATCACTAATATAAAACTAATATAGGACATTATTATGATTATTAACCCAGGTGAAATAACACTAGATGAAGCATTAAATATTTGCAAAGAATCATTAAAAAAAGGTCGAGATTTAAATTTAATGCCATTAACTGTAACCGTTGTTGATGTAGCAGGTGTGGTTAGGGCATCATTATCAGAAGAGGGCTCAGGAC
>CAYXZT010000012.1:0-19700 GCA_964469915.1 uncultured Gammaproteobacteria bacterium | reverse complement strand
CAAATCGAGTGGACTTACCTTTGACTTGATAGTTAATATTTTTGTCTATTATGTCAGCCTTGATAGGCCTTTTTAAGATAATTTTCTTAAAGTTGCTGTCTTTAATGTTAAAAAAAATTGCATCTCCATCATCATTGATACTCTCAAGATCTAAAATGTGACTGATGGTGCTTATATCACCAGATCGAAGAGCATTCTTAGTTGGCTCAGGGTACATGGGATCAAGATAAACAATATCAATATTTTGAGTTTCTTTGTATTGAATCTCGGACTTTCCATTCAAGAGAAGTAAGTTTTCAAGAAATGGTAAGTCAGTTTTGGCACGCTCTATTGCGTCTTGTACCAGCAAAAATATGATTTTACTTTGTTCGCAAGCAATAACTTTATGACCCAGGGCTAAAAAAATTATAGTATCTGATAGGAGCCCGGCTGTTCCATCGAAAATAGTTATATCTTCCTTATTTTTGCCAATGGCCTTTTTTAAAGATGTCTCATGTTCGGTTCTCTTTAAACGCCAACCCATGGATCCAGATAAAAAATCAACATGAAGAAAACTAGATAAATTTGAAGAGTCCTTTGTGAAGTGAAGGCCATTTTTTCTTAAGTCTATAAAAGACCCAGATGTAGGAATTTGATTTACTACCTTCATATTTAGATAGTCAGAAATATACTGAATGGATTCTGATTCTTGATCGGGATGGGCAAATATGCAACAACTCATACTAGAAGAACTAATACCACTCCAAGTAAGACTCTATAGATAACAAACGGATACATCCCAATTTTTTCAACAAATGCTAAGAAGTATTTAATCGTGAGGAAGGCAAAAACCATAGAAGTAAAAAATCCAATACAAATTGGAAGTAAATCAATTGATACATCAGATGATGTCATATCTTTTAAGAGAAAAACCAGAGCTCCCAAAATAGTTGGAATAGCTAACAGGAAGGCAAACTTAGATGCATCTTTTAAATTTAAGCCGACTAAGAGAGCAGCGGTTATTGCAGTCCCCGACCTAGATGCTCCTGGCAATAGAGCAAATACTTGAAAGACTCCAACAAAGAGCGCTGCTAGAACTGATAGTTGTATTAGTTCCTTTGATCTCGAGCTAAACCTATAAGCAAGAAATAATAGTGCTGCAAAAATAATATTTGCTAAAGCAATACTCTGAATACTATCCCTATTGTTAGCGACCATCTCAGATGCAAACAAGCCAAAAAAAACTATCGGCAAGGTTGCAAGCACGAGCTGATAGGACAATCTTCTGTGACCTAATAGATTTTCTGTATTTGTTAAAACTGAAATTGTCATGCTAGTCAGCTCAGACCTAAAGTAATAGATAACAGCGATCAATGTCCCTGCATGAACAGCTATATCGAAAGATAATCCTAGGTCGTTAGTACCCAATAATAAATTTGGGAATAATAAATGAGCAGAGCTTGAAACTGGAAGAAACTCTGTTAATCCCTGAATAAGACCTAGAACAAAACTCAGCAAAAAATCATTCATTTATTTTTTTATACTGAGGGTCTGATGCATATATAGGGTTTGCTTCGTCTGGATCAAAGCATGATTTATCATAATCAGATTGTTTGAATTGATCTAAAGCTAATTTAGCTATTGAGTCTGCTGATAGCTCATCAATATTGTTGGCGCTAATTGCTATAAGAGGTTGATTCAATGCCACAGAAATACCCTTGAGATAGCTTGCAACACTCCTAGTAGCTGTATATGAGCCTGTGCTATTCGCATATGCAAAGAGATCAATATCATTAAGAGTAAAACTCATGCCTAGGCCAATATTCTGAAGCATTTTATTCCAATCAGGACGGTCCTTTCTTTCATGATCCAGTGAATAAGTCAGAATGTCATCATTATTAATTACACTCACAGATGTCTGATCGCCAGTGCTTTGAATTGCAAGAACCCTCATTTTTTATATCTGATCAGATATTTCTTTGAATACTAGCTCTACTGAGTTTGACCCATCAACACTAAAATATCTAAGATCGCTATTAGTTGATTTATTCATATAGAACTCAGATAAAGGTTTTGTTTGATCATGATATACCTCAAGCCTCTTGAGAACCGTTTCTGGTTTATCATCTTCTCTTTGTATTAGGGGTTCTCCTGTATCATCATCGATTCCTTCTTCAACTGGAGGGTTGTACTCTATATGATAATTTTTACCTGAACCTGGGTGGACTCGTCTGCCAGACATTCTATTAACTATGACTGAGTCATCTACACTTATTTCAATAACATGAGTGAAATTGACACCCATCTCATCAAGTTTGGTAGCTTGACCAAGTGTTCTTGGCACGCCGTCAAATAATGAGCCATTAACACAATCAGGTTTAGTAAGCCTATCTTCGATTAATGACCCTATTATTTCATCAGATACCAGGCCACCAGTATCGAGTATGTGTGAAACCTTTTTACCAAAATCACTGCCTGAAGCTACTGCTTCACGAAGCATGTCTCCAGTACTGATCTTTGGTATATTGCATAACTCACATATTAAGTCTGCTTGAGTACCCTTTCCTGCCCCTGGAGGGCCTAATAAAATAATATTTTTCATATTTCTATTATTGCATATGCTAATGCGTAGTCTTTTTCGTCTGCAAGACTAACATGTGTCTTTGTAATTCCCAAATCTTTCATCTTTAATATCAAGTCATTTAGGGGTTTAAAAATTGGTTTTCCCTCTTTATCTCTCAGTATTTCTATATTGTGGAGCTCAACTGGACTTTTAAGCCCGGTACCAAAAGCCTTAGCAATTGCTTCTTTGGCAGCAAACTGTTTTGCAAGATAAGATATTTTATTTGAAGATTTTAAGTCATCAAATGTTTTGATTTCATTTTTACTTAATATTTTTTTTGCGAATGTATCTAATGATTTCATCGAAGCAATTCTTTTTATTTCAACAATATCGGTCCCAATTCCGTAGATCATATTTTAATCCTTTTGAATATGTCTCTACTCTCAAGATCTCTTCCATCTAGACAAAAATGAATAGCTGTCTGGGTTAAATGTTTAAGATATTTTTTAGATACTTTTGATAGGTCTCTTGTTCTGATATTTATAATATCTTCACCAGTAAAATTAGAATTATTAGACTCACGAAAACCCCTCTCAGGTATAAACGCATAACTTTTATTCGAATCTATTGATTCATGATGGTCGATATCATTTTCAAAGTCCAAACCATACCCAAGCATATCTAAGAGATCTAATTCAAAATGTCTAAGCGTTATTTCTATCTCATCACCTCTGGATACTTTATTAAGAAATTGCTCATATAAATAAAACAGATCTTCTTGTGCTGCATCCTTGGGAAGTAAACGCATTAATAATTCATTTATATATAAGAGGCTGTAACTGGTTTTTGAAAAACTATTGGTAGCTATTGAGAAATCTCTATCAACATTAGTTAAGGTTTTCATGTCTGACCTACCTGAATAAGTCACCTTAAGCTTGGTAAATGGAGCTAGATAACCAAAAAATTTAGATTTTGGTTTTTTGGCTCCTCTCGCCATGAGTGACATTTTCCCATTACTTTTACTGAAAACTTCGACTATTAAACTAGTTTCGCCGTAAGCCCTTTGATGAAGTAAAAAGCATTCATCCCAGTTATTAGGACTCATAACTGCCGCCGACCCCAAGACTTTGAATATAATCAGAATCTGTATTCCAGTTTTTCTTGACCTTGACCCAGGTTTTCAAAAAAACTTTCTTGTCAAAATATTCTTCAAGTTCAATTCGTGCCTGTTGCCCAATTTTCTTTAAAGTTGAGCCGCCCCTTCCAATAACTATCTGCTTCTGGCTATCTCTGACAACATATATTACGGCGTGAATTTTAATAAGCTTTTCCTCATTTTCTAAAAGCTCAACTTGAACAAAAGTATCATGAGGAAGTTCATCACCAAGCATTCTTATAATCTTTTCCCTTATAAGCTCAGAAATCATAAACATATCTTTGTGACTACTTTGTATGCCCTCTTCACCATATATGTGTTCATTCTCAGGTAAATACTTGTGAATTAGTTTTTCTAACTCTGCCACGCCCTCATCATTGATTGCAGATATGGGAATAATATCTAAAAAACTATACTCATCCATCAGCCTAGCCATCATAGGTAAAAGTTTATTTTTATCTGTTATTTGATCAACTTTATTAACTACACAAATAACTTGTGAACCTGCTTCTTTAATTTTTTCCAACACTGCTAAGTCTTGCTCATCAAGAGTTAATCTTTGAACAACAAACAGAATTAAATCTGAATCATCTATAAGACTTTGTGCAGATCTATTTAGCACCTTGTTCATAGTCTTGGGTGATTTGATATGCATGCCAGGAGTGTCAGCAAAAATCATTTGCTTGTTTTCAGTAGTTTTGATTCCCAATATATTATTTCTAGTAGTCTGTGATTTTCTGGATGTTATCGATATTTTTTTTCCAAGAATATGATTCAATATTGTAGATTTACCTACATTAGGCTTGCCTATAATTGAGATATATCCACAGTAGTTAGTCATTGCTAGCTCTAATATATTCTAAAACCTTTGTGGCAGTTGATGTTTGTGCTGAGCGTTTTGTAATTCCAGATGAGATAAAATTGTTATCGTCATAAGAGACACTACAGTTAAATCCGCCGTCTGTGCTTTCTTCAATAATATACTGGGGTAGATCAAGCTTCATTGATTGAAGTAATTCCTGGAGCTCAGTCTTTGGGTCTTTAAAGCTCATATCAGCTGAAAGGCTATTGAGTTCATTATTAAAGAGACTTAATACTATCAAGTTAACTTGATCCCAACTTGAATCTAAAAAAATAGCACCTATGGTCGCTTCAAACGAGTCCTCTAAAATTGAATTCTTGCGCTCTCTAGAAAGGTTTGCAGTTCCTTTAGATAATCGAATATGATCTATTAAAGAAAGTTCTTCGGCCTTCATAGTCAGTGTTTCTGCTTTTACAAGATATGCTCTCATCCTTGTAAGGAGACCCTCCTTTTCATTGCTAAACTTTAAGAAAAGATACTGAGATATAACTGTGTTTAAAATAGAATCACCCAAAAACTCTAATCTCTCATTATTAGAAGTATTGCTGTAGCTTTTATGAACAAGAGCTAGTTTTAGTAATTCAATATTTTTAAAGTTGTAGCCTAGTTTAGATTGCAGTTCTGAATACATTAATTAATCTTACCAGTTCTACTAAAATGAGGAATACAAGTCCAACACTCCCAGGTCATGAACAAATGACTAGCGGTTCCAAAAAAATTCTCTCTAGGCACAAAACCCACATCTTTAGTGCTGTCATTTGAATTGTCTCTATTATCTCCCATTACAAAGTAATGGCCTGGTGGTACAGTCCACTCTGATGGATATTGAATATTTTCATCTCTAATATTTCTTGTTACAAATGATTTATTTCCAAGCGTTTCTGTGAAGTAATCAACAACGACCTCCTTATCACGACTAAAAATTTGACCAGAGCTATTTCGAAATCTTTTTGTAATAGTTTCTTTTTCTGTTTTGAGATAAGTTTTGTTTACTGGCGTTCCGTTTATAAAAATCTTTTTATCAATAATCCTAATGGAGTCCCCAGGCTTTCCAATAAGTCTTTTAACATAAGGCACTGGATTATTAGAAGGAATAAAAACTACAACATCACCATAATCAGGGCTTTGGGTTAATGCAAAAGGTTCACCAATTCTGTTAACTTTTAGCCCATATGAATTTTTATCTACTAGAAGAAAATCACCAACCTTAAGACCCGGCATCATTGACCCAGATGGTATTTGATATGGCTCATATAAAAAAGTTCTTAAAATGAAAATAATAAACAGAGGTATAAAATAACCCCTTGAAGATGAAATAATTTCTTGATTCTTAACAGCTATACCAACAATTAATACAATAAGCGAAATTAACGATCCAAATAAAAGAACTATCCCCAGATCGCCAGCATTCTGGAAAATGCTGAAAAGCATAAGCAGCCCAAATGAAGTTGAAATATATGAAAGGTTTTCAACTAAAAAATTTGTGTGATCACTTTCATTATTGGTAAGTGTATCTTTAATCCAAACAGCTAGACATGCTCCCATCCCAAGCAAAGATATAATAAATAATGGGTCTTTTAACAATTTATTCTCCGGACTTAAAGTAATTTAAGAAAGCGTCTTGTGGAATCGATACCTTACCGAATTGCTTCATTTTTTTCTTTCCATCTTTTTGCTTTTCAAGAAGCTTTTTCTTTCGACTAATATCACCACCATAACATTTTGCAGTAACATTCTTTCTTAATGCTTTGACAGTTTCTCTTGAAATAATTTTTGATCCAAGAGCTACTTGAATTGGTACATCAAACATTTGTCTCGGTATAAGTTTTTGAAGGTTTGCTGCAATCTCTCGAGCTTTTTGGTTTGAAAAGGATTTATGCACAATCATCGATAAGGCATCTATTTTTTGATTATTAATCAAAATGTCAATCTTGGTTAAATCAGATTTAACAAAACCTATTAAATTATATTCAATGGATGCAAAGCCTTTAGTTGAAGATTTGATTTGATCAAAGAAATCAACAATCACCGAAGACATTGGAAGTTCAAAGACAATAGATACTTGATTACCAAAGTACGTCATATCTTTTTGAATTCCCCTCTTACCAGTACATAAAGTAATTACACTTCCCACATAATCATTTGGTGTGAGAATTGTTGTATTCACTATAGGCTCTCTGATCTCATCAATATCATTTGGCACAGGTAGTTGAGATGGATTATCACATTTTAGAATGGTGCCGTCAGTTTTAAGAACTTCGTATTCAACAGATGGTGCGGTTGAGATAAGATCTAAATCATATTCCCTTTCAAGCCTTTCCCTAATAACCTCCATATGCAAAGTTCCTAGGAACCCACACCTGAAACCAAATCCCAAAGCATCTGAAACTTCAGGCTCGTAAACTAATGATGAGTCATTTAAAACTAATTTAGATAGAGCGTCTCTGAATCTTTCATAATCGTCAGAATTCACTGTAAACATAGAGGCAAAGACTTTTGGATTTACCTTTTTAAAACCTGGTAATACCTCTGTTGATTCATCTGCTGAATGCATAATGGTATCGCCAACTGGTGCGCCTTTTATGTTTTTAATTCCTGCAACCAAATAACCAACTTCTCCGGCAGAAAGCTTATTTTTTTTAAGTTTCTTGGGAGAAAAAATACCAATTTCATCTGCATTATGAACTTGGTCAGTTGAGTGAATTTTAAACTTTTGACCTGTTGTTAATGTTCCATTTTTGATTCTTACTAACGAAACAACACCCAGATATGAATCAAACCATGAATCAACAATTAATGCTTGAAGCGGGCCTTCAGGATCTCCCTCAGGTGATGGTATGTCTGATATCAACATATCCAAGAGGTCTTCTATACCAACACCAGTTTTGGCACTAACTAATGGAGCTGAACTAGCATTAATGCCAATCATATCTTCTATTTCTTTTTTAACCCTATCAGGCTCCGATTGAGGTAAGTCAATCTTATTAATAACAGGAACAACCTCAAGACCTTGATCAACAGCTGTATAACAGTTTGCCAAAGTTTGAGCCTCAACACCTTGTGACCCATCAACCACCAAAAGAGCGCCCTCGCAAGCAGACAAAGAACGTGAAACTTCATAAGAAAAATCTACATGGCCGGGAGTATCAATGAAGTTGAGAAGATATTGCATATCATCTTTTGTATATTCAAGTGTTACTGCCTGAGCCTTGATGGTAATGCCTCTTTCTCTTTCTATATCCATTGAATCTAGTATCTGTTCTGACATTTCTCTTGCAGTAAGTCCACCACAGTACTCGATCAATCTGTCTGATAAAGTTGATTTACCATGATCGATATGCGCGATAACTGAAAAATTTCTAATATGTTTCATAAGATGCTGCTATTTTACAGGCATATATAACAACTTTGGGGCAATTAATCTTTAAAAAGGTTAATTGATAGTTATTGATCTAATTAGACGCGAGCCATTTCTGTTAATATGAAATGCAACTTTATCTCCAGAAGAAAAATTATCTAATGCAGATTCAAATGACTCTACGTTATCAAATTTAAATTTCTTCCCTTTATGCTGCATCATAGTGATGACATCTCCTCGAGTAACTTTTCCAGAAGCAGGTGATCCTGGGTTAACTCTTGAGACAATAACACCCTCAGGAAGACTTGCCATTGCTGGATTATCCCTATCAATTTCAGCAACTTTTAAGCCGATTGGGTCAGACGAGTTTTGCGATTTTGCAGGAACAAAAGACTCTTTGTTTGCTGGAAGTTCACCAAGAGAGAACCCTAATTTTATTTCGTCACCATCTCTAATTACTTTTGCATATACTTTAGTTTCCGGCTGTAGCTGTCCAACCACATGAGGAAGATCAGAACTAAATTTAATTTCTTTGCCGTCAAATTCAATTATTACATCTCCAGGAAGTAGACCAGCATTATCTGCAGACTCTCCCTCTTCGACATCATTAATTAATGCTCCATAAGGTTTTTTCATTCCTAAGGCATCAGCCAAATCACTATCTACCTCACTCATTCTTACTCCTAGATAGCCTCTTAAAACTTCACCAGTATTAATAATTTGATCTGCAACATCTATTGCAACATTAACCGGTATAGCAAATGCAAGGCCTTGATAGCCTCCGCTTCTTGAATAAATTTGAGAATTAATTCCAACAACTTTTCCATCTAAGTCAAATAATGGACCTCCAGAGTTACCAGGATTAATAGCAACATCTGTTTGTAGAAAAGGAACATAGTTTCCAATATTATTATTTTGAATACTTCTACCCTTTGCGCTTACTATTCCAGCGGTAACAGAGAAGTCAAAACTAAATGGAGACCCTATAGCTACGACCCAATCTCCAACTTTAAGCTCATCACTATCTCCAACTTTTACTTTTGGAAGCTTGTTACCATCAACTTTTAGGACAGCAAGGTCTGATAATGCATCAACTCCAACAATATCAGCAATAAACTCTCTTCTATCTGATAAAGAAACAATTACCTCTGTTGCATCTTTGACCACATGATAATTTGTTAAGATGTAATTATCCTTGAGAATAAAACCAGAGCCATATGATACTGATTCTCTTGTTCTCTCTGGAGATTCTCTGTATTGCCTTGGAATACCAAACCTTTCCAGCATCTCGTCCGGAATACCGCCATAGTTAAATGACTGGCTTTGTTTAACCTCACGTTTAGAAGTGATATTTACTACAGCCGGTGCTGCATCTTCAACCAAATCAGAAATATTTTCTGGAAGTCCCGAAGAAAATAGGTTTGAAGTTAAGACTATGAGTGAAAATATTGCTGTTTTTCTTATTTTTGTATTGATCATTTTTAAATTTATTTTTTAATATTTCTTGCTATCTCTATAGCTGACTGAGTGTCAACATTTCCATAAATGGTAACTACTGTGCCATCGGCCATAGGCACTAAGTAAATCATTTTATTATTATGTTTCCAATATCTTACTTTTTTAAGACCTAAATTCTTTTTTTCAATGCGTAATGTGAAATTTTCTTGGCCTCTTCTGAAGATTCTTCCTTTATCATTTTGCAAAGCAAAGCCAACATTCCTCAAATCAATATTTTGACCAGTTGAGTTCATATAGCTGGGGTCATTAATAACTTTTAGAACGTGATCTACTAGGTTATTTTCACTATTCTCTATCAGGCTTTTAGCTTCTGCGCTATTTATTGCAGCCATCAGCCTTTCTTCAGCTTGGGGATTTTCAGACATCCTTGAATAATTACCTTGATTTAAGACCAAGACTGTAATCAAGATAGATGCAGCTGCAGTAATTCCATTAGTAAGCCAAATATTAAATTTACTAGAATTCTTATAAGGTTTCAGTGCGGTTATTTTTGAATCTTCCTGATGCATTGCAGAGTGTATTAAAGCAAAATCAGACACAGCTTTTTGCAGCTCTTGATCTGATTGCAACATCTCCAATGTATCTGCAACATCTAAACTATCCAACTCGCCATCAAATAATGCTGATAATTTCTCTTTATTATCCATTCTCTTGATCTCCACCATTAATAAAATTTATTATGCTTTCTCTAGCTCTAAAAATTCTTGATCTTACTGTGCCAATGGGAGTGCCAGTAATAATAGATATCTCTTCATAACTTTTGCCATCAACTTCACGAAGGGTGAAGGCAGTCTTAAGAGATTCTGGAAGTGTTTTTACATAAGATTGAATTTTTTGAAGCGACTGATTGTGCATCAATGAACTCTCAGGATTATCATAAGAAGGAATATCAAATTCAGCTTCATCTGCAGAAATATTAACTTTATCTTTTTTTGACGCTGAGCTGGAAAAATGATTTTTAGCAAGATTAATCGCGATTCTATAAATCCAGGTAAAAAAAGCACTATCACCTCTGAAGGAATGAATCTTTTGCCAAACTTTTATAAAAGTTAGTTGAGTAAGATCTTCAGAATCTTCTTTGGATTTTGTGTATGCAAATAATGATGCATAAACTCTTGGATAGTATTTTGTCATCAAAAATTTAAAAGCTCCCTCATCTCCATTTTGTGCCTTACTTATGAGTAAGTCATCTTCATTGTGGACATTAGTTTTCATTGAAATTAATTCCTTTTACCCTAAGACAAATAAATAGATCAAAAGTTTCCTTGCTTTGTAAATTTTTTTAAGTTCTTGCTGATAAAGGATTCATGTTCAACACTACCCAACGATTCATTCTTAAATATAAAGTCAAATAATTTTTGATCGTCATAATCAAGTATTGAATCAAACATCTTAATTTCACTTTCATCTAGCTCAGGCAAGGTTTCTCTAGCAAACTCTCTTAATAAAAGGTCTATTTCCCTCATACCTCTCCTGCATTTCCAGTATATTCTGTTTATTTCTTCATTCATTGGTTAAAATATTTTTAATTGTTTAATAATCTTACAAGAAAATAGATATACAAAATAAATTAATATCGTTTGGATCCTTGCATTTAAATTCTTTAAAAGTTGTTCATATTAAAGGGGATCAACAAAAAATAAAGGAATTTCTTCAAGGCCAAGTTTCTTCTGATGTTTTTGAACAAAAAAATAACTCCTGTCAGCTTTCATGTATATGTAATCAAAAAGGCTTAGTAATAGCTGAATTTATAATCAAGAAAATTGACTCTGAATTTTTAATAGTCATTGATGAATCACTTATAGATGTATTTATTGATGATCTGACACCTTATGCAAAATTCTTTGGGGTTACTTTTGATAAGGGTGGTGAGCTGGTAAAAGGAAGCATTCAAGTGAATAGCTCTAAAATAGATAATGATGCGTTTTATTTGCAAAGTGATGATTATGGGCTTCAAATTGAAATTACTGATGACGTAAGCTCGATTCTTAATCAAATCTCAATAGATGAGTGGAATGTTGCTAACAAGTTATTACTTAACTTTCAGATGTGTGCAAAGGATGTAGCCCTATATAGACCGCTTGAGCTCAATTATGATAAGTTAAGGGTTTCTTTTACAAAAGGATGCTTTCGAGGTCAAGAGATAATTGCAAGAATGCATTATCTTGGCGTTAATAGAAGAACATTCTGTACAATTATTAATGACACTGATCATCAACTAGAATTGGATATAAAAATACTTGGGTCTGCCATAAGTTACAACAATCTCAGCATTTTTTCTTGTTATATAGACAAGCCTAGCCAAGAAAAAATTCAAAGCCTTAGCAACCATCACCTCATCTCTGTAACTACCAATTAATTGTTTTAATTCTATTTTTAGAAAGGTAAAGATTGGTCTTAGTGAAATGCTTGCATCCAAAAAAACCTCTATATGCAGAAAGAGGTGATGGATGAGGCGCTGTAAAAACAATATTCTTACTTTCATCAATTAAATACCTTTTTTTTATTGAATGGGCACCCCACAACAAGAAAACAATATTACTTTTTTATTAAGCAATTTTATTACAGAATCTGTGATATTTTCCCACCCAAAAGAAGAATGAGATCCAGGCTTTGAATCCTCAACAGTCAGTGAACAATTTAACAATAAAACGCCCTGCTCAGCCCACTGATTTAGGTCACCGTTTTTATTAATTTCTGCATCCACATCGGACTCAATTTCTTTGTAAATATTTCTAAGAGAAGCTGGTATCTTGCATCCAGGATTCACAGAAAAAGCCAAGCCATTCGCAACACCTTTTTGGTGATATGGATCTTGCCCTAAAATAACAACTTTTGTATCTTTAAAGCTACATAATTTAAATGCGTTATAAACATTATCAATATCAGGATATATTTCAGATTGAATATCTTGGAGCTCTTTCAGCCTCTCTATAGGAAGAAATAAATCTAAAGGAATACCAGATAATTTAAACTCTTGATGCCAATCATTTGGTAACTGTTTTAATTTATTAAATTCATTCATTTTCAATAAAAATTTTATCCACAGATTCTGTGGATAAAGTTATGGATAACTTTATTTTCTATAGTATAAACCTATATACAATAAGGGTTTAGTAAAGTTGTATAAAAATTATACAATAATCTATTTTATAACCGTATATCAGTACTTTAAGTAAATTATACTAAAGTTTGCATGCTAAATATGTAAAAAAGTTACATACTTCAATAACACCAAAACTCACTGTTGACAAGTAATTTTGACACTAGTTATTAATAGAAGATAAAAAAGAACATAAGTTCTTATAATTTTTGGTTATTTCAAGCCTATTTACGTAAACTATTTACAAAGCCTTACACTGATAACATGGTCAATTCTTTTAATGTTTTGTACCAATTCCTTAGAGGGCTTCTCGTCTAGATCGATCAAACTTATTCCTATTGAATCTCTGCTTTTATGTGTCATATCAGCAATATTAATTTTGTTATTCCCTAGCTCATCAGTAATTTTTCCAATCATTCCAGGTTCATTTTTATTGATAATAACAAGCCTATGCTCAGCGGTTTTTCCTAGCTTAATTCTGGGGAAATTTACCGAGTTAATTATCACTCCATTTTTTAGAAAATTAGTAACCTGATCTGCAGCCATGACAGCACAATTAACTTCAGCTTCTTTTGTACTTGCACCAATGTGAGGAAGGAGAATTACGTCATGAAAATTAGCTGATCTTTCTATTAGTTCAGGGGTTGGAAAATCTGTAACAAATTTTGATATATGACCTGCATTTAAAGCATCAATTATATCTTCATTGTTTACAATACCTCCCCGAGATAAATTGATGAGTTTAGCTCCCTTTTTAATAAACTTGACGGTATCACTGCATATAAGATTCTTTGTTGCATCTATAAGTGGAACGTGGAGAGAAATATAATCTGAGTTAGCCAAAAGATATTCCATGCTTTCAGCCCTTTCTACCTCTTTGGGTAATCTCCATGCAGCATCAACTGAAATGTGCGGATCAAATCCAATTATTTTCATTCCCATTACTTCTGCTGTTTGGGCCAATAGGGAGCCGATTGCACCAAGACCAACAATGCCCAGTGTTTTACCCTTTAATTCATTACCTTTAAAATTTTTTTTCTGTGATTCCATTGATGCATTTAAAGAGACGCTATCCTGTCCAGCTAATGTTTTTGCATATGTGTTACCTTGAATAATGCCTCTTGATGACAATAACATTCCACATACAACCAGCTCTTTTACAGCATTTGCATTAGCCCCAGGAGTATTAAAAACAACAATTCCATTTTCTGTAGCCATATCCACAGGCACATTATTTGTTCCAGCACCTGCTCTTCCAATACATTTAAGAGAATGATTAAAATCTTCATCTTTTAAAACCTGGCTTCTTATAATGAGCGAATCAGGATTGATTTCATCAATACGCATACCGTTATTGGTTAAAATATCGAGGCCATCATCAGCAATGTTGTTATAAATTTTGTATGTATACATTTTTTTAAAGATAGATAAAAAGAAAATATTATATAGATATAATTAGTAAAGGTTGGTTTAAGTTTAAATAAATATGATTTATTTAATGACTACAGAGATAAATTTATATATTTTTTCCATTCTTTGTAGTCTTTATCATAAAAGTTATTTAAGTCATTGTTTGGAGTATATTTACTTTCAATCAATGTCTTAATTTTGTCTATCTGAACGCCATCAGCGATTTGACATACAATACAAGCACCCAGAGCAGTAGACTCGGTGTTTGATGGCCTTATAATCTCTTTTTGTAATGAATCAGCAAGAATTTGTAAAAACACTCTATTTGTAGTCATTCCTCCATCAACAAGAAGACTATTAATTTTTATATTATTAGACTCAAGGATCTTTATAATATCTTTTGTCTGGTAACAAATGGATTTAAATGCTGCTGTAATCATATCTGTAGGGTTTGAGTTTTGAGTTATGCCGCTGAAGCCTGCCCTAATATCTGAGTTCCAATACGGAGTCCCAAGGCCATTAAATGCAGGTAAGAACTTTACGTTATTAGAGTTTCCATCCTTATCAAGAAACAATTCACTTTCATCAGATGACTCAAAAAAATTCATTTTATCTCTTAGCCATTGAATAATATTTCCGCATGAATAAATACTGCCCTCTAAGGCATAACTAGTCTGATTATTAAGCCTATATCCAATAGTAGTCAGTAACCCCTCTTTTACTGAAACTGGAGACTCTTTAGTATTAACCATCAGAAAACACCCAGTCCCATATGTAGACTTTAAATCGCCATCATTAAAACAAGCTTGTCCAACAAGAGCGCTTTGCTGATCCCCAATGACACCATTGATTCTAATATCTACTCCATTTACAGTCATGGTTCCAAAGTGTGAATCACAATCCTTAACCTCTGGCATCATGGATAGTGGGATATTGAATAAATCTAAAAGCTCTTTGTCCCAAGACATCGTATGTATGTTAAATAACATTGTTCTTGATGCATTTGTAACATCTGTTAAATGATTTTTCTCATTAGATAGCTTATAAACTAAAAAAGAGTCAACTGTGCCAAACATCAGGTTACCCGACTCAGCCTCACTTCGGGCATTTGGGATATTTTCTAATATCCAGCATATTTTTGATGCTGAAAAATATGGATCCAATAAAAGTCCAGTTTTCTTAATGACCATATCTTCATAGCCTTCAGCTTTTAGCTTCAAGCAATAAGCGCTAGTCCTTCTATCTTGCCAAATAATTGCAGGATAAATTGGCTCTCCTGTTTTTTTAGACCAGACTATGGTTGTTTCTCTTTGGTTTGTTATTCCACAAGATTCTATATCTAAATTATCATCACAAATAACAGCCTCAACAGTTTCAGAGACTGTCTTTAATATTTGTAAAGCATCTGCCTCAACCCAACCGTCTTTTGGGTACTCTAATTCATAGTCTTTTTGTGAATCAACAATTGAATTTAAATCTGAATTAAAAACAATAGCTCTAGAGCTTGTTGTTCCCTGATCTATTGCTAGAAATTTTTTCATAATTTGGCGTCCTTTTTATAATTATCCACAATTTATTAACTAATTACCAACAGCTAAAAAACACTTTATATACACTATATAGTGAAAAAAAATGAAATTGTCACAATATATAGTGTTTTTTTACTTGATTCTTTATCCACAACTAGTAATATTAGTCATAAGAGGAATTTAAGGTAATTGTAGAAAATAACATACATAACCTCTTTCACTAAGTTAAAAACAACTCATTTGAGTAAGAAATTTTTGGGATTAAAAAAGCAAATAAGATGGAAACACAACAAGAAACAACAAAAACAATAAACGTACAAGAGCAAACGATAGTGAATGATATTGAGACAACGGCTCCAGGTAAGTTAAGAGTAATAAAAAGAAATGGAAAAGTAGTAGCTTTTGAAGAAGATAAAATAAAGGTTGCTGTTACTAAAGCATTCCTTGCTACAGAATCAGGAAATGCTGCGGCTAGTGAAAGAATTCATAAAAAAGTAAATCAAATTTCAAAAGGTATTATCGAGGTTTTTGAGAGAAGAATGCCGTCTGGAGGAACACTGCATATAGAAGAGATACAAGATCAAGTTGAATTACAACTTATGAGAACAGAAGAACTCAAGGTTGCAAGAAGCTACATTCTTTATAGAGCAGAAAGAACACAAGAAAGAAAGAAAGAAACACCCGAAATAGATATACCAAATAGACCAGAAATAAATATTACGAAAAGTGATGGAACGCTGGTTCCATTAGATATCGACAGAGTGGCAATGCTTATCAATGATGCATGTGATAACTTAGAAGAAGTGTCCATGAATGAAGTTTTAGAAGAGGCGCTTAAAAATTTATATGACGGGGTTTCTCTAGCGGATATGAGAACAAGTCTAGTTATGTCAGCAAGAACAAAGGTTGAAAAAGAGCCAAACTACTCTTTCGTAACAGCAAGAATTCTTATGGATCAAATTAGAAGCGAGGCATTAGGCTTCCTTGGTGTAGCTGATGAGGCGACCTATGATGAGATGGAAGGCTACTATCCAAAAGCGCTGAATGCATATATTGATAAAGGTATAGAGCTAGATATCTTGGATCCTGTATTAAAAACCTTTGATCTAGAAAAAATGGGTGCAGCCCTAGACCATACTAGAGACAATCAATTTACATATCTCGGATTGCAAACCTTATACGACAGATACTTTATTCATAGTGATGACACTAGATATGAATTACCACAAGTATTCTTCATGAGAGTTGCTATGGGGCTAGCCGTTGAAGAAGAAAATAGAGAAGACAGAGCTATTGAATTTTATAAATTGCTCTCAAGCTTTGATTACATGAGTTCGACGCCTACATTATTTAACTCTGGAACCAAAAGACCTCAGCTTTCTTCATGCTACCTAACAACCATACCGGATGATTTGGATGGAATATTTGGAGCGATGAAAGATAATGCATTGCTTTCAAAATGGGCTGGTGGGTTAGGAAATGACTGGACTTCTGTAAGAGCCATGAACTCATACATAAAGGGAACAAATGGTAAGAGCCAGGGTGTTGTTCCGTTCTTAAAAGTTGCTAATGATACAGCTGTTGCAGTAAATCAAGGTGGTAAAAGAAAAGGTGCAATGTGTGCATACTTAGAAACTTGGCATTTAGATATTGAGGAGTTCTTAGAATTAAGAAAAAACACAGGTGATGAAAGAAGAAGAACCCATGACATGAATACTGCAAACTGGGTTCCAGACTTATTTATGAAAAGAGTTGAGCAAGGAAAAAATTGGACTTTATTTTCACCAGGCGAGACACCAGAGCTTCATGATCTAATTGGAAAAGAGTTCGAAGAGAAATATGAAGAGTATGAAAGAAAAGCCCAAGCAGGAGAAATGGATCAACATAAATCTATACCTGCAAAAGAGCTATGGAGAAAAATGCTCACTATGCTTTTTGAAACTGGGCATCCATGGATTACATTTAAAGATGCTTGTAACTTAAGATCACCACAGCAACATGCCGGAGTAGTTCATTCATCAAACCTATGTACTGAAATTACTTTAAATACAAGCGCTGACGAAATTGCTGTATGTAACTTAGGCTCTGTAAACTTAGCAAGACACATGAAAGATGGTCAACTTGATCAAGAAAAAATTAAAAAAACAGTTTCTACTGCCATAAGGATGCTAGATAACGTTATTAATATAAATTATTACTCTGTGGATACCGCAAAGAATTCTAATCTGAAACATAGACCTATTGGTTTAGGCATGATGGGCTTTCAAGATGCTCTTTACGTTCAGAATATCGCATATTGTAGCGATGCAGCTGTTGAGTTTGCAGACAGAAGTATGGAGTTAATAAGCTACTATGCTATTCATGCATCAACAGAACTATCAAAAGAAAGAGGTAGCTATAAATCATATGAAGGTTCTTTATGGAGCAAAGGAATACTTCCAAAGGACTCTATAGAAATATTAGCCGAGAATAGAGGAAGTGAGTATATTAATATTGATAGATCTGAAACGCTTGATTGGGATACATTAAGAAAAAAAGTAATAGCAGATGGAATGAGAAATTCAAATGTTATGGCGATAGCTCCGACTGCGACAATATCAAACATCACAGGCGTTACTCAATCAGTTGAACCAACTTATCAAAACCTTTATGTTAAATCTAATCTTTCTGGGGAATTTACAATTGTTAATCCTCATCTAGTGAACAAGCTTAAAGAATTAAACTTATGGGATGATGTCATGATAAATGACCTTAAGTATTTTGAAGGTAGTTTGTCAGAGATATCTAGAATACCAGATGAAATAAAAACCATTTACTCTACAGCGTTTGAGGTAGAGCCAAGGTATATTGTTGAATCTGCTAGTAGAAGACAGAAATGGATAGATCAAGGTCAGTCACTAAACCTATACATAGGTAATGCTGATGGTAAAAAGCTTGATATAACTTATAGGATGGCATGGTACTCAGGTTTAAAAACAACCTACTACCTAAGATCAATTGCTGCCACATCAACTGAAAAGTCTACGGTACAGCAAGGAAAATTAAATGCAGTTAGTTCAGTACAAACTGAAGCTGCACCACAAGAACTTGGTGCACCGGCACCAGTTCCTACAGCATGCTCTCTGGATGATCCAGATTGTGAGGCTTGTCAATAAAATAAAGGAGAATGAAGAATGTTGAATTGGGATGATTATGGAAAAGAAGAAAACAACGCTCCAGCTAATGCAGCTGTAAGTCAGGCTGTTCGAGAGCCTTCACAAGAAGTTGCACCTGCTAAACCTGTTATGGATACAGCAGCACCACAACCAAGTAAAAGCATTGAAGAAGGAACCAGGGCTGAAATTGCTAGAGAAGCAGTTAAAAACCTTGATGAAAAAGCTGGTAATGCTGAACTTGATGAAATGATGGGATCCAGAGTACAGGTTGATGACAAAATGATGATCAACTGTAATGCAGACCTTAATCAATTAGTGCCATTTAAATATGATTGGGCATGGCAAAAATATCTTGATGGAAGTGCAAATCATTGGATGCCTCAAGAAATTAATATGACTAATGATATTGTTCTATGGAAATCTGAAGATGGTTTAACAGAAGATGAAAGAACTATAGTAAAAAGAAATCTTGGTTTTTTCTCTACTGCTGATTCATTGGTAGCAAACAATCTTGTGCTTGCGCTTTATAGATTGATTACTAACCCGGAATGCAGGCAGTATATCCTCAGGCAAAGTCTTGAAGAAGCAATACATACCCATGCTTATCAGTACTGTATTGAATCCCTTGGTATGGATGAAGGAGAAATATTTAATATGTATAGAGAAATACCATGTGTTGCTAGAAAAGCCTCATGGGGTCTTAAATATACTAAGGAAATATCTAATCCTGAATTTAAAACAGGAACTGTAGAAACAGACAAGCAATTACTTAAAAATTTAATAGCTTTTTACTGCGTCCTTGAAGGGATTTTCTTTTACTGCGGCTTTACTCAAATACTATCTATGGGCAGAAGAAATAAAATGACAGGAACATCTGAGCAATTCCAATATATTTTAAGAGATGAGTCTATGCATGTTAACTTCGGTATTGACGTAATTAACCAGATAAAAATTGAGAACCCTCATCTTTGGGATGAAGAGCTTAAGTCAGAGGCTGCTCAAATGATTTTAGAGGGAACAGAGCTAGAGATTCAGTATGCAAGAGATACTATGCCTAGAGGTGTTCT
>CAYXZT010000011.1:0-22865 GCA_964469915.1 uncultured Gammaproteobacteria bacterium | reverse complement strand
TGCCGACCCTCTCGGTGTAAACGAGATGCTCTACCAAACTGAGCTAATCACCCCAAGCTCAGTATTATATTGATAATATGCAACTATACAAAACAAATTTCTATTTTTTTTAAGATTGTTCCAATATTTGTATTGTTAAAATTAGTTCAAGATTTGACAAGGCTTACTCTGGCAAGATAAATACCAAATAATGTAATAAAAATAAAAAGTACTTGATTGGCATTTAAAATTTCTGAAAATATAAAAGATGCCAAAATAGTTGCAGTTAATGGCTGCATTAATAACCCGATAGAACCGCTTGAAGCAGATATATTTGCTATACCATAAGTGATTAAAAACTGGCCTCCAAATTGACATAAAAATGCTAATAATAATAAATTTTTCCACTCGAATTTTGACAATGGAAATTTTTCTCCTGACTCAAAGAACATTGGTATCAGCGCAAAAATACTACAAAATAAAGTTGTATAAAATATTATGTTTAAGGCCGTTTCTTTACCTAGCTTTGAGATTATCAATAAATAAGTTGCATAACCAAGAGCGGCAAATAAACAAAGAACATCGCCAATCACCTTCCCATTTATATAGTTATTTGAATAAATAATTAACCCAATAATACCAATATATGTAATAACAAAAGAAGCAGCAAAGCCCTTAGATGGTTTTTCTTTAAATATGATATAGCTTAATACAGCTATTAAAATTGGCGCTGAATTTACAATAATTGTTGCATTAGATACTGACGTTATACCCATGGCGTAATGCCATAAAACTAAGTCAAAAGTAAAAGCAATGGATGCTAATGCAGAATATAATATAGTTTTTTTATCTTTAACCTCAAACCATAGCTTTTTATTAAGGTAGAAATTTAAAAAGAATAAAAATGGTAGCGTTAGAGCCATTCGATAAAACAAAATTGAGGAAGGTGTTAACTCACTCCACTTAACAAATATAGGCGCAAAACCAATAAGCATTGCTCCTGTAGCAAGCATAAGAAAATAATTTGAACGCTGAAAATTATTAATCATAAAGTTATACTTTAAATATGAATATAGATAATAAAGATATTGTAGATCAGAAGATAGAAATTATCTCTGTGGGAGATCTAAATAGATCTGCAAAGTATTTATTAGAGGATACTTTTAATAATATTTCTGTTATTGGAGAGATATCAAATATGTCCAGACCTAGCTCAGGCCATATATATTTCACACTTAAAGATGAGGATGGAGCTATTGGTTGTGCAATGTGGAGGTCTCAAGCTTCAAAACTTAATTTTAGACCTGAAAATGGTGATAAGTGTATTTTAAAAGGCCAGGTAAGCATCTACCCAGCAACAGGAAGATATCAATTAATGGTTAAAGCCATAGAGCTCGCAGGATCAGGAAACCTGATGCAGCAATTTGAAGATTTAAAAAAGAAGCTTGATAAAGAAGGATTATTTGACCCTAAAAATAAATTACCGCTTCCAGAGTCACCAAAACATATTGCGGTAATTACTTCAGCTTCAACAGCAGCTTTTCAAGATATATTGAGTACCATTCAAAGGAGAGCACCCTCTTCTCAATTATCTCTTAGCAAGGCCGTTGTTCAAGGTGATACTGCACCAAGAACAATAATAGAAGCTTTGGAAAGAATTCTAGTTTTTAATGAGAACAATAGTGGAAACCAGGTAGATACAGTGATACTAGCAAGAGGTGGCGGCTCGATTGAGGATTTATGGTGCTTTAACAATGAGGATCTTGCTCGTGAAATCTCTGCTTTTCCAATTCCTACTATATCCGGTGTTGGACATGAGATAGATTTTACAATATGTGATTTTGTTGCTGATGTCAGATCTCCCACACCTACGGCTGCTGCTGAGCTTGTAAGTGAATTTAATTTTAAAGCTCTTGAAAAACTTGATAATTATTTTCAAAAAATTATATCTAAAATGTCACTCTCACTTAAAGCTAAAAGTTATATGGTTCATTCAGCCAAACAAAATTTAAAAAGCCCCCTAACCATTCTTCGAGAACAAAATCAAAAGCTTGATAATATTGAATTAAAAATCAAGCAAAATATGCAGCTTCTTACAAAATCCAATAGACAAAATTTAGATAGTTACTACTTGAGGTTGATGGAGCGTAATCCAAAAAATCTTCTAAAGCGACTTGAAACAAAAATAGGAAACGTATCAAAATTACTTGAGATAAATATTAAAAATAAGTTATCAATTAAAGAATTAAAAATAAAGGATTTAAATAAAAATTTGATGATACTAAACCCACTTTCTATTTTAGACAGAGGGTACGCTATTGTGCAGAATAAAAATGGTCAAGCAATTAAAAATCATAATGATGTTTCCCATGGAGAGAATATAACTGCACGACTAAGCAAAGGATTTCTAGAATTAGAGGTTAAAGAAGCAATTGAAAAAAAATAAAAAGATTTTAATAATTTATATAGCTATTTTTTTTACTAATATTCATGCTAAAAATATTGTTGTTCCAGGAGAATTAATAGCTATTAAATTAAATGATGATACTAAAGAATTTAATTCAAAACAGCTGACTATTGATTACGGCATAGATACTTACATAATCTTTCCTATTGCACATAATCAAAAGGAATTTAAATTTAACAATCAAATAATTAAAATCCAAGAAAAGGATTTCGGTGAATCAAGAATAACTATAAATAATCTTTCGCTAGTTGATTTAAATGATGCTGATGCGGAAAGAGCAGCTAAAGAATCAAGGTTAATACGAGAGACTTTAAACATATATTCGCGAGATAAAAAACCATTATTAAATTTTATCAAGCCCGTTGATGGAATAATTTCAAGTAGATATGGAAAAAAAAGATTTATTAACAATTCTCCAAGATCACCTCATCTAGCGCTTGATATAGCTGCTGCAGAAGGAACAGCAATTATTGCTCCAGCAGATGGACAGGTAGTACTTACTGGTAATTTTTTCTATGGAGGAAAATTCATAATGATTGATCATGGTCATGGAATGCTCACATCCTACAGCCACCTCTCAAAAATAACCGTAAAGAATGGTGATTCTGTCTTGCAATCAGAGCTAATAGGAGAAGTCGGCTCGACAGGAAGAGTAACAGGTCCTCATTTGCACTGGACTGTTTACCTTAACAAAGTAAGAATTAACCCTGAGTCTTTATTAAAAGAAAACTACTTAACCAGTCTTCTTAAGACTATTTAGAATTTCATTAAGGCTATCTTTTGTTTGGGGTCTAAATAGAGATCTAACTACCTCGCCATTTGGATTAATATAGAAAGTTGCAGGTACAGCAGGTGGAGTTTGAATACCCCATATCTCGCGTGGGTGAGATATTAAAGAAGGTACATCAACTTTAAATTTTTTTGATACAGGCGCAAGATCGTCAGCATCTAACTCATCAAAGTTAAAAGCATAGACAAGAATATCTTTATTTTCTTTTGCAAATTCTACTAATTCAGGTATTTCTTTTATACAGGGCGCGCACCAATCAGCCCAATAATTTACAACGATCCATTTTCCATTAAGTTTATTTATTGATGTGTTTGGTCCATTGAATACTTCTATGTCATTATTTTGACATCCCAGTAATAAGAATAGGCAGAAGAAGGTTATAATTTTATTTATCATCTAGGTATTTTAGGCTAATTACGACTTATGGAAAATAAATATTTACTTATTCTTTTTTATTCAGCGGGCGGTTCAGTTAGAAACCTTGCACACGCAATAGCGGATGGAGCAGAATCTGTTGGTATGCAAACTAAAATAAGAACTGTACCAAAAGTCTCATCAGTTGCAGAAGCAACTGAACCATCTGTTCCTAAAGAAGATGAAGTATATTGTACAAAAGATGATCTAATTAACTGCAGTGGTCTTGCATTAGGATCCCCTACAAGATTTGGTTCAATGGCTGCACCATTAAAATATTTCTTAGATACTACAGGTGATCTTTGGGCTACAAATACCCTTGAAGATATTCCAGGGTTTGCATTTACTTCAACAAGCTCAATGCATGGTGGTCAAGAGATAACCATTAACAATCTTATTACCTATATGCTTCATCAAGGCATGATTATCCATGGTTCACCCTACTCTATAAAAGAGTTAGGTGTTACCAAGTCTGGCGGAACTCCTTATGGTCCATCACATGTTGAAAGTTTTAATAATTCAAACAACCTTTCTCCAGATGAATATACTATAGCTAAAAAAACTGGTGAAAGACTTGCAAGGTTAATTAAACTATTGAATGTTGAAAATTAATAATTATAAAAAAGTTACAAATATATTTATTACTTTATTAGTTTCCCTAAAGTTTATTACTCTTGTTGATCAAAAAATTAATATTATTTTTTTTATTTTTTGGTCTATGCCTTTTGTAATTTTTTATTTTTTTTCAAAAAAAAATTCCGTCAAATCTTATCAAAGTTTTTGCTTTATTTTACTAATTTATTTTATGTCTGCATCTCTAAGAGTTTTCGGAATAATTCCGCACATATTTGACTTAACAGAATTAATCTTAATAGTAGTATTCTTTATTCATTGCTTATACGGGCCTCGCATACTAAGATCATAAATGTAAAGTTTACTTTACAACTAATATAACATCGCCTATGATATCCCTCAAATTTGGAGAATCATATGACTGATAAAAAATCTATTTGGAATCGCGCTAGCGACTTTCTTGCATTAACTAGAAAAATATTTATAAATGGTGTCACAGCTATACTTCTTGTTGTAATAACTTTTTCAATACTTGGCGGATTTGCCTCTTCATTTAGCGGAGAAGAGAAAATAGATACTAAAGATAAAGTTTTATGGTTTAAACCTATTGGTGTTGTTGTGGACTCAGGAGTAAACAGTAGCGACATTTCATTAGATCAAATTATTTCAGGCGGCGGTCAAGTTGAACAGCATGAGCTTCAAGATTTGCTAGATGTATTAAACAATGCAGCCACTGATGAGAACTTAAGTGCAGTATATTTAAATGTGTCTGAGCTAGGCATGTATTGGTCTTCCGCATTTAAATTAGCAGATGCTGTCAAGAACGTTAAAGATAGTGGTAAAAGAGTTATCGCCTATGCTAGCCCTGTTTCAGGTGGGTACACTAATTCATCATATCTCATTAGTTCACAAGCTAATGAAGTTTTTATAAATGAGTATGGTGGCGTTCAAGCTTTCGGCTTTTCTAGAAAAAGAGAGTATATGGTTGATTTTTATGAAAATATTAAATTAAATTTTAACGTATTTACTGCAGGTGATTTCAAATCAGGTCCAGAGCCTTATACAAGAAATTCAATGTCAGATGCTGATAAGTTAGCTTGGAACGAATTCGCTAACCCAATGTGGAAAAAAATGACAACTATTATGGAAACAGGACGAGGCCTTTCTGAAGGGACTATACAAAACTATGGCGATAATGCAATTCAAATGATGGCTGAAAACGCAGAATACGCAGAAATTGCTAAAAACCTTGGTCTTGTTGATCATATTGTTACAGTTGAGGAGTTAAAGTCGTGGATGTTTCAAGAATATCCAAATGATGAAGGCGATAAGTTTTCTTTTCCTGATAGTATCTCAATATATGACTACCTATCTACATTAGATAAAAAGGAAGTTAAATCATCAAATAATATTGCTATTATAAATGTAGAGGGCGCTATTATGACTGGCGAGGTATCTTATGGTGTCGCTGGGTCAGATACAATCGTAAAAAATATTCAAGATGCAACTGAAGATGAATCTGTTAAAGCGTTGGTTTTGCGAGTAAATAGCCCTGGTGGAGGAGTTTATGCTAGTGAATTAATTACTAATGCATTGGATGAATTTAAAGATACAGGAAGACCAATTGTTTCATCAATGGGAGATATAGCTGCATCTGGTGGGGTTTGGGTTACTACTAGCTCTGATGAGATATGGGCTGAAAATGATACTCTAACAGGATCAATTGGAGTTTATGGCATTGTTCCTACTCTTGATGGTTTATATGATTGGGCTGGCATTACAGTAGATGGAACAAGCTCAACAAAAGCGGCTGAATGGGATCCAAGATTGGAAATGCCAAATGATGTAAAGACGATGATTCAGGCGAGTATTGATAATACTTATTTTAAATTTGTTACAAAAGTAGCTAATAATCGAAGGATGTCATATGAAGATGTTCTACCTATAGCTGGCGGAAGAATCTGGGCTGGAAATAAGGCACTCGAGTTAGGACTTGTTGATGCTATTGGTGGACTTGATGAGGCTCTATCCTCAGCGGCAGAATTGGCTGATATTACTGACTACCAAGTTAAGACATATAAACAGGAAATGGACCCATTTGAGCTATTCCTTAGTGAACTTTTAGAAAATGTAGATTTTAAAATTAGTTCTGATCCAAGAATTGAATTTCTTAACTCAGTGTTGCCAAAACACATCAAACTAATCAATCCAAATGAAAAAAGCGTACTAGCTTATTGTTTTGAATGCGACCTAGAGTAATTCTTTTATAAGCGGGATTGTTATCCTTCTTTTATTTTCCATTGAGAGCTGATCAAGGCTCTCAAGGATTTTAACAAGATCAGACATGTTCCTTTTTGTATAGGTAATTAAATACTGAGCCTCCCTATCTCCAAGACTTATTGAACTTAATTTTGCTATGTTTTTTAAAGCATCTAAAAGATAGTCATCCCCTATTGGAAAGAGCTCATAGCTACTAAACTTTTTTATTCTTGAATCTAAATCAGGTAAAGTGAATATTGCTTTTTCGTGGTTGTATGAAGACGTAAAAATAAGCCTGCAACCAGTCTGAAGAGAATTATTTATTAGATTAAAAAGCCCTACTTCCCATTCTTTCTTATTTTGAATAATTTCAATACCATCTATGCAAACAAGATCCATATCTTCAATAGACTCAATAATATCAAGTCCATATTTAACCACTTCTTTTAAAGGGAGGAATAACGCAGATTTTTTATTTTTACTATATTCATTGCATAAAGATTGAAGTAGATAGGTTTTACCAGAATTTTTAACACCATAAATATATAAATTATCATCGAATGAGAGATCTTTAATATTTTTTAGAAGTTGATCGTTACGCGGATCGACATAAAAACTCTTTAAAGAAGATTTAAATGGTTTATTCCATGGAAATGTTAATTGCTTAGGATTATTCATTATGGTATTTGTTTAAACTTACAAACCAGTTTTTAGCATAAACAATAAGACTTAAAAGAGTGATAAGAATGATAAAAATATCTAACGCCAGCAAAGAAATTGTAAATTGAAAAATTTGAAATAATAAGACTACAAAGATATACGTAATCTGAAGTGCAGTTGTTAATTTGCCTAAGATATTTGGAAGTGGGGTTTCGGTTTCTATAAGAGTCATATGAACAGCTGCACCAAGCAATATGGCAATATCTCTTCCAATAAAAATAATAAATATGTAAAGAGGTATGTAAGAATTAAGCCACAAAATGAAAATAGTTCCAGATAATAGCAACTTATCTGCTACCGGATCTAGGATGGTTCCAAGATAAGTCTGCCAGCTCATTTTTCTTGCAAGAAATCCATCTAATGCATCTGTTATTGATGCTACTAAAAAATAAATTAGGCTAGTAATAAAATCACCCAAGAAGATGTTATTTAAAATTGGATAAACCAAACAAATTCTAAAAATAGATAAAAGATTAGGTATAAATATAAAGTACTTACTCATTTAAGATGCTCTAAAGCTATAAAATTTTTTCCTTTGTTGTAATCAATAATTTTAAAGTAACTATTATCTTCTAGCTCCCTCATTAAGCTAATCAAGTTACCCTGAATTGAAGCTTTGTAAGCAATATTATTATTTTGAAAGCTCATAATATCAACTGATGATATACCAATAATTTTATTCAACCTATCTCTTGCATCAATATAGTCTTCATGCGTTTTAATATTATTGACTGAAATATTTAATATGAATTTTTTTTGAGAATTTATATCCAATTCTTCTAGTGTTTCATCAATTATTTTTAATAAAAACTCATCAAAAATATCTGATATTTTTTGGATTGTATTTTGTGGATAAGAAAGATTTGACTCAATATCCCCCGAAAAAAACCAATCATTAACCCCACTTTTTGTTAATTTAATTTTGATAAGTTTGTCAAAATCATACTTAGACGAAATTTCATTTGTTGGATCAGATAAAATTGACGAGGATGCCAATTTTTTTGCATCTTGCAGATCAAAAACAGGCAACTCTAAGAATAGGCCTCTATTGCTTGCGTTTTCTCTTAGAGAGTCAATAAAGATTTTATCAATATCATCTAACTCTTTTTTAAATGAGAGGTAATAAGGTTCCTTTGAACCGGAATCTATTTCAATTAAGAATAATAAAACAGGTCTAGAATAATTGATTATTGGTATAGATAAAGCATCTAATTTATTAATAAACATGTCTTGATTAAAAATTACTTGTAAATAAGATTTTTCATCTATTTTCTTAATAGAATAGCTAATTATAAAATCTTTCCTTTTAACACCTGAATTAATTATTTTCCAAACATTAGAGGGTGATGATGACCCACTTAACCTATAAACCATATTGTTAAATGCTGAATTTATAGACTTTTCGATTTGAGAAGATTCTTGAATTGGTTCATAAATAGTAAAAAGATCATTAAACTCCTTCCCAAAGGAGTGATTAGAAAAGATAATGACTACTACTACTAAATATTTAAGAAATTTATTATTCATTTGTTTCACACTAGGTATTCTAAATGACAAAAGAAATTATAGATAATGATCCTTATAAATCAGCTGGTGTAGATATTCAAGCTGGTAATGAATTGGTTAATAAAATTAAGGATGACGTTGCTTCATCACATGGCCCCAATGTTATAGGAAATATTGGTGGCTTTGCAGGAATGTTCAAGCTAGATAAAAAATATAATAACCCTATTTTGGTAGCTTGTACTGATGGGGTTGGGACTAAGGTAGCCTTAGCACAACAAACAAAAAAACTAGATGCTATTGGGCAAGACTTAGTTGCGATGTGTGTAAATGATTTAATTGTTTGTGGAGCTAAGCCGTTATTCTTTTTAGATTACTTTGCAACTTCAAAGCTCGATGTTGATGAAGCGGCTGTAATAATTAAGAGTATAGCCAAAGCTTGTAAAGATTCTGGCTGCGCCCTCTTGGGTGGAGAAACTGCAGAAATGCCAGGACATTATAAAGGAGCTAATTTTGACTTAGCTGGTTTCTCAGTAGGATGTGTTGATGAGGATAAAATACTTACTAATAAAACAATTGAATCAGGAAATATTTTATTAGGTATAGAATCTAGTGGCCCGCATTCAAATGGATTCTCGCTAATAAGAAAAATAATTGATGATTCAAGCCTTAGCCCTGATGAATATGAGCGTATAACTGAAATGGCATTAAAACCTACACATCTATACCCTGATTTAATAATGAATCTTCTATCAAAGCACAAAATAAATGGAATGGCACACATAACAGGCGGGGGATTAACAGAAAATATCCCTAGATCTATTCCAAATAACCTGTCAGTAACAGTTGATAAAAGCTCATGGGAAATGCCAGAAATCTTTCAATGGCTGAAAAAAAATGGAGATATCATAGAAGAAGAAATGTTCAGAGTTTTTAATTGTGGAATTGGAATGGTTCTCATCATAAATAAGGAAGATTCATCAATAATACAAAAAGATATCAACTCGCTTGGCTATAAAAATTTTATTATTGGCGAAGTAATAGAAAAAGATACCAACCATCCGGTCAAATATATTTAGATAATGAAAAAAATAGTTGTCTTAATATCCGGAAACGGATCAAATTTGCAAGCTATTATTGATCATTGTGAATCTGGTAATATAAATGGAGAAATTACTTGTGTTGTAAGTAATAAAGATGATGCGTATGGCATTCAACGAGCAGAAGCCTCAAACATTAAAACTGAAATAATCAATGAGGATAAATTTGAATCAAGAAAAGATTTTAATGAAGAATTATTTAATTTGCTGCTTAATTTAAATGCTGATTTGATTGTGCTTGCAGGTTTTATGAAAATTCTTAATGAAAAAACTGCTAATTATTTTTTTGGCAAAATTATTAATATTCATCCTTCCTTATTACCAAAATATCCTGGATTAAATACACACACTAAAGTTATTGATAACAAAGAAAAATACCATGGTGTTTCCATTCACTATGTTTCTTCACAGCTTGATGCAGGCCCTTTAATAGCTCAGGGGCAAATAATAGTAAATAAGGATGAGAGTATTGAAAGACTAGAAGAAAGAATACATAAAGTTGAACACATGATTTATCCAGAAGTTATAAAACTTATATGTGATAATAAGATATATTTAGAGCTTGGCAGAACTGTCAATTTAATAAATGAAGGGTCTAAAGACCCTATATATAAATCTTATGAAATATAATTTATTTTTATTAATGCTTTTATGTCTGAGCGATTTAAACGCGCAGTCAGTTGAAGAATATTCTGCCAGATACTCATATGTTTCAGATGAAATATCTATTAAAGGTATTAGGAAACTAGAAATTATTGATAATCAATATGTGATGAATTTTAAAGCAAAAAATTTACTTGCTAGCATGGAAGTCGAGTCAAAGTTTGAGATTAATGATAAGGAACTAAAAACTAATAGTTACAAAATTAAAGTTAGGCCAAGTTTTGTAAATAGAGATCAAAGAATTAAATTTAACTACGATAAAAATGTCATTAACTCCTCAGGCAGAGAAGAATGGTCAAGAGATTTAATTCCTAACAATAAAGAAATATTTGACCCTTTAAATGCTCAGATTAAAATACGCATGAATTTAATATCAGGATTAGATAAATTTTCTATTGATTTGCTTGAAATAGAATCAGGCGAAATACAAAGTAATTTATATGAGATTTCAGGAAAAGAAACATTGATATTCAATGGCGTGGATTATGAGTGTATCGTTTTAAAAAGAATAAGAGAAACAGACTCTAGAGAAACTTTTTATTATATTGCCGAAGATTTAAACTATATGTTCCTTAAAATAAATGATAAAGGAGAAGATAGGAACCAAACATTAACCTTGCTTGAAATCTTAAGTCTTGGGTAATGTAACTCCAGTCTGTCCTTGATATTTACCATCCCTATCTTTATAGCTAATCTCACATTCTTCATCAGATTCAAAGAAAAGCATTTGTGCCACTCCCTCTCCTGCATAAATTTTTGCAGGGAGATTTGTAGTATTTGAGAATTCTAAAGTAACATGACCCTCCCATTCTGGCTCTAGGGGTGTTACATTCACAATAATTCCGCATCTAGCATAAGTAGACTTACCTAAACAAATGGTCAGCACATTTCTTGGTATTCTGAAATATTCAACAGTTCTAGCTAACGCAAAAGAATTAGGTGGAATAACGCAAACATCTGATTGGATATCAACAAAACTCTTGGCATCAAAAGATTTAGGATCAACAACAGCAGAGTGAATATTAGTGAAAACTTTAAACTCATTAGAGCATCTAACATCATAACCATAACTAGATACTCCATATGAAATAAGCTTCTCACCATTTTTATCAAGCCTTATTTGATTGCTTGAAAAAGGTTCTATCATTTTATTTTCTGCGGACATTTTGGTAATCCACTTATCTGATTTAATCGTCATTTATTTCAGTTCTCCCTTGAATTGCTCTAGCTATAGTATTTCCATCAACATACTCTAACTCTCCACCTATTGGAATACCATAAGATATTCTAGAAACCTTAATATTATTAATATGGTCTTTTAAAAACATAGCTGTTGCATCACCCTCAACAGTAGAGCTAGTAGCCAAAATAACTTCTTTTGTGCTTTCTTTATCAATTAAACTTAAAAAGTCATTAATCCCTAGATCTTCTGGGCTAATGCCTTCTATAGGTGAAAGTCTTCCTAGCAATACAAAGTATTTACCTCTAAAACCTCCTGTAGACTCAATGGCTAAAACATCCGAGGGACTCTCAACCACACATATGCTATCTATATCTCTAGAAGTGTCTGAACATATTCTGCACAAATCATTTGATGTGAGCATTCTGCAGCGTTCACATCTACTAATTTCCTCTACAGCTTCCTGAAGAGTTTTAGCCAAAACTGATGCACCATCTTTGTTTTTATCAAGCAAATACAATGCCATTCTTTGGGCTGATTTTTTTCCAACACCTGGAAGAATCATAAGGGAATTAATTAAATCATTTAATATATCTTGATTCATTTTACCCTCTTGGTTTTATTGAATTCTCATCAATATTACCATTATGTTTTTTTAAAAAATTTTGTATAGATTGATTAGAAGAAATAGATTCTTTAGCTTTGCTTTGGGTTTGAGCTTCTTTTTTACTTTGAATATTTATTGGTGAAAATGATGCATCGCCTTGCTCAATTTTAATTTGAATATCAAATTTTAACTTTGACCCACAAACAGAGCTAAACTCTTTAAAAACGTTTTCAGGAATGCTGCTTTCTTCATCAGCAGTATTTAAAGTTAATTCTTTATCGATCAAACTCTTAAAGGATAGATGACCAAAATAATTTCTTGCAAATGGACTTAAATCAAGGTCATCAAAAAAAGCAATCCAATCATCCTGATTTTTGATTGAGGTTAAGTTATCTTGAGCAGATGTTTTAACAATTTCTTTTTGATTTTGAGTTATGGTTTCTTCAATTTGTGGTTCACTGGTATTTTGTTCTTTAACAACGTCAATTTTTAAAGTTTTTTTTTCAACAGACTCAGTACTAACATTCTTTTTTGGTGCCTCATCAATTTTATGAAGAGGATTAAAAGCTAGCATTCTCAATAAACAAATTTCTAAAGCTTCTTTTGCATTAGGGTGTACACTAAATTTAGAATAAGAATTAACTGCTATTTCATATAAAAGCTGACAAAACTCTGGATCTACTTTGTTACAAAGTTCATCTATTGAAGGATCTTTTGAGTTTTTTAAAACCTGATGAAGTGACATTTGATGAATAACTGATATTAAGTTTTTTAGAACAGAATCATACTCGGGTGAAAGTTCTTCAATTTTATATAAATCATTAAAAGCCTGTTCTCCATTTCCATCAATAATCGAATTTAAAAGTGATAATAGAAGTGTATTGTCTATAGTTCCCAATAAAGCACCGACCTTAATAGCTTCTAAACTTCCATTACCATGAGCGATTGCTTGATCTAATAGAGTAAGAGCATCTCTAACTGAACCTGCTGCCGAGGATGCTATTAGCTCAATACTCTCTTGGTCAAAAGCAATATTTTCTAGCTCTAAAATCTTTTGAAGATGATTTATTAAAGTTGTGCCTCCAACTGTTTTTAAATTTAACTGTAAACATCTAGACTGAACAGTTTTTGGAATCTTTTCTGGATTTGTAGTGGCAAAAATAAAGACAACATGCGATGGAGGCTCTTCAAGAGTTTTTAAGAGAGCATTGAAACTACTTTTAGACAACATATGCACTTCATCTATTAGGTAAACTTTGTATCTTCCTTGAGTTGGTGATTGAGGGACTGTTTCTAGAAGGTCGCGCATGTCATCTATGCCAGTTTTAGACGCTGCATCAATCTCAAGAAAATCTAAACTACGACCAATTTTTATTTCATTGCAGTTAACACATTTGTCGCATGGTTTTGAAGTAGGATTATCAAACGACATACAGTTAAGACATTTTGCTAAAATCCTAGCTAATGTTGTTTTACCAACACCTCGCGTACCTGAAAAAATATATGATTGATGAATTCTTTCTTGAGAAATGCCATTTGATATAGCTTGGACAATATGATCTTGACCAACAACTTCTTCAAAGTTTGTCGGTCTATATTTTCTTGCTAAAACCTCATAGGACATAGCGCTAAATCATAACATGACCTAGCTTACAACTGAGTCAATTTCTTGAAAACTAAAGCCCCTATTTTGCATAAAAACTTTCTGTTTTGATTTGCTTTTAAAATCATCAGCAACGCCATCTTTGTACTTTTTATTAAATACCTCTATTGCTGCTTCTTTCCAACCTCCAACTTCATCAAGCGCCTCAGAGGATACGGAACTACTTATCCCTCTGGTTGACAGCTCATAACCAATTCTCTTTGGCCCAAAGCCTTTCCTTTTTCTAATACGAACGTACATTTCTGCATAACGATTATTGTTAACAAGGTTGTTAGCCTTCAACTTTTCAATAACTAAATAAATTAATTCAGTTGAATCAAACTTTTTTAAAAGCTTATTTTCGAGCTCTTTTTCAGAATGCTCCCTTCTTGAAATTATGTCGAGAGCTTTGTTATAAATGTCTGAAATTATTTCTTCAGTCATCTAGTCAAATGGTACAACTCTTGATTTACCATTTCGTTTAATAATTCTTACCATTTGGTTTTTTGAATAGCTATATGAGCCGACTTCTTGGATTATCGATACAAGCTTTCCATTATCTGTTTCAATGAGCAGTTCTACAGCATTTTTTTTAGTTAATTTGGATCCTATTTCTGCACCTGCTGCAGACCCGACTAATCCTCCAATTAGTGATGCTATGTCTGACTCAGTTTCAGACTCAGTAACGCCTTTTCCAGCCACACCTCCAATTAAGGCTCCAGCAATGGCACCTTTTTCTCTATCCCCTTCTATCACTACCTCAGTTATATCAATGATTTTACCTAAGACTACATATTGCTGCTTTTGAGCATCCCCTTTCCTAACAACATCAGGTGCGTAAGAAGTATTTACACAGCTTATAGTGAAAACTGAAACTAATAATATACTTAAAAGACTTTTATTCATCGATATTCTCCATAAATTTATAATTACGCTCTAATTCTTCCGCAATCATAAAGTAATTTCTATTTTTATTCATTCCATCGAGTAACTTAACTTTATAAATTTTTGAATTAAATTTTGCTTCCAGCAATTGAATTTTATATCCTGTACTTAGTTTTTCAATATCACGACTATCGACTACTGAAAACTCATCCCATTCATTAAATTTTCTTGCTCTATAAGTGTTATAAGCGTCATTAGGCAAATAATATAAAACTTCACCGCTAGAGTTTGATAATCTACTGCTTCTAGTTTCAAGCTGCCAAATATCTCCCGGTGATGGTTTTTGAATTTCAGTTTCTTCTGATACCAACAATGGAAAAAGAAACATTACAGATATAGTTTTTAATATTTTATTCATACTATTTTGACCATAATTATTTATAAAAGTTGCATATAAATATTCTATCAGAATAAATTTATTAGATTTAAGTGACTTGTAAAAAATTTAAATGCCCATAAGTAAATCACAAGGAGATGCCATTAGGGTCTCCATATATTAATAAGCATGCCTTCGGGGTGCTACTAAAAGTCGCTTTATAAGGAGGACTATTATGATACTTAATTTTACTGATCCGTTATTTACAACAAGGGTTCTTGGATTTGAACCATTATTTGATAGGTTGCAAAGACTATCTGAATCAACAGATAGGTCTTCAAACTATCCACCATATAATATAAGAAAGGATGGAAATTACTTTTCAATAGAAATTGCCGTTGCAGGACTTACTAAGGAAGATATAGATGTTGAACTTGCAAATGGAGTTCTTTCTGTAAGTTATGATGGCCCAAAGACAGAAGTGCTCAATGGTTCTGATGAAGTAGTCTATCAGGGCATAGCTCAAAGAGCATTCAAACAGCAATTTACTCTCTCTGAAGATGTATTTGTTCAAGGAGCTGAGCTAATTAATGGTCTTCTTACTATTAATTTAGAGAAGATAATTCCAGAAGAAAAGAAATCTAAAAAGATTGAAATTAAATCCCCAAAAAGAATTTCAAATAAGTAGATAATCTTAATTTAAAATATTAGGGGTACATTAGTACCCCTATCTTGTCATGGGGTAATATACATAATATGAAACTAATCCAACTGTGTTTTCTTCTTATTACTTGTTCTAATTTTGTATTTTCTAACCCAGTTAGCACTGGACATGCAGATGTTTCAATTGTTAAAAGCTCAGAAATACAAAATGATAATGAGTTAATTATTGGTATAAAAATGGATATGCAAGACCATTGGCATACCTATTGGAAGAACCCTGGAGATTCAGGTGGACCTATGAAGATAACATGGGCAATGCCAGAAGGTTTTCAGGCTAGTGAAATCTTATGGCCATCCCCTATTTTAATACCTTATCCACCATTAATGACATATGGGTATGAAGATTTTGTAATTTTTCCAATTAAGATAAAACTTCCGAAAAATACAACTTCTAGTTCATTCTCAGCTGATATTGATTTTTTAATATGTGATGATATTTGTGTTCCAGAAAGAGCTTTCATAGAAACAACTTTTGCAAAATTAAATACTGATTCAGATCTTGATAAGGCTTATAAAAAAATACCATCTATAGTTTTGCCTGTTATCGCCAATACAAAAGATAATAACCTCGAACTAAGGTTCTCATTTAACGAAAAAATTGAAGAAATTTATTTTTATATTGAGCAAGCTGATATTGTTCTTCATGCAAGTGAACAAAATTTAATAAAGGAAGAAAACAATTGGCTATTAGAAATACCTTTAATTGATGCCGGCAATTCATTGTCGATGATCAAGGGTATTTTAACTATAAATAACGAATCTTTTGTTATTGATTCCTCTTTAACAGATACAGAAGAAATATCTGAATCACTTTCAGTTTTGTCGGCAATCCTTTTTGCATTTATTGGTGGACTAATTTTGAATTTAATGCCATGCGTTTTCCCAATAATCTCACTTAAAGTTCTAAGTTTTGTGTCCATGGGTGGTGAATCCACAACTAAAATTAGAACACATTCATTATTATTTTGTCTTGGAGTGCTTTTATCATTTATAACTATTGCCTTAATTCTTCTTGTACTAAAAAGTAGTGGTGCATTTATAGGTTGGGGCTTTCAATTACAGTCACCAGTGATAGTAGGTCTATTAAGTATGCTGATGTTTGTTATTGGTCTTATTCTATTATCAGATATAAATATAGGGTCGTCATTAACTAGGTTGGGTAATGTTGGATCTAATAGTTCAGGTTACTCGAGTTCTTTTTTCACAGGTGTATTGGCTGTAGTGGTTGCATCACCCTGCACTGCTCCATTTATGGGTGCTGCAATAGGTTATGCTTTAATTCAGCCATCTTTTGTAACTCTTCCTATATTTATTTCCCTCGGGCTAGGCTTTTGTATTCCATACCTAATATTATCGGTGAAGCCTAATTTAATTTCATCACTTCCAAAACCTGGCCAATGGATGGAAACGTTAAAAGAATTTTTTGCATTCCCAATGTTTGCAACATCGCTATGGTTAATTTGGGTTTTCAGTATTCAAACAGGAGCAGATGCTTTAATAGATCTTTTGATAAGTCTTCTTGTAATTAGTTTAATATTATGGACTCTAAGAAAGCTTGATTCTAAAAAATCAAAAATATTATTATTTATAACAGGTTTAATTTTTATATCAACACAACTAATTTCAATAAATAATTTAGGTCCCACATCCAATAACCCTCAAGTAGAAGAAAAAAATAAAATCCCTTGGTACTCCGGCATTGAAGATGATTATAAAAAAAATGATCAAGCGTATTTAATTAATTTTACAGCTGCCTGGTGCATAACCTGTCAAGCAAATGACAAAATAGCCCTATCACGGCCCTCGGTTGTTGAGTATATGTCTAATAACAACATTAATTATGTAGTTGCAGATTGGACTAATCGAGATAAAGAGATATTAGATGTTCTTAATATTTATGGCAGAAGCGGAGTACCTTTGTATGTATTCTGGAAGCCTGGAATGGATAAATCTATAGTATTGCCAGCAATACTTACTGAAAGTCTTGTTTTGGATACAATTAGAGATTAGTTATTCTCTTGATAATTTTTGGCTATAAGATTTAAAGCCTTTATAATGTGTCTTTACTAGTTCTTATTATTTTGGGAGAGAAATTATGAATGCTAGTCCTTTTATTTTATTTGGAAATCTTCACTTACTAACAATGGCTTTAATTATTTTTACTGCTGTTTTTCTTCCATTAAAATGTAAAAATCTATCAAGCTCTAATAAATCAATAATGTCTAAAGTTATTGCGTGCGTTATTTTAGCTCATGTAGTAATTTCACCTTATAAAGATTTATACCTACTTGAAAATCCTTATCATTGGAAAGAAATCATTCCACTACACATGTGTGATTTATCTGAAATATTTTTAGCTACATTTTTATTAGGAGGGCCAAAAATTTTATATAAATGTGCATTTTTTTGGGGGTTAGGCGGAGCTTCAATGGCTATTATTACTCCAGATATTCCTGTAGTTGATCTTGATTATGCATTTTTTATGATAGGACATGGGATGATTATAATTGGAGTAATGTACGCAACTATATCTCTCAATAATCGACCTTATGCTAAGGATATATTTGTTGTATCCATAATCACAGCATTAGTATTACTACCAACTGTTTATTTAATTAACTTTTTACTAGGTGAACCGGCAAACTATTGGTATTTAATGGCAAAACCTGAGGGAGCTAGTTTGATGGATGCTTTTCCTGAACCTCCATTACATCTTCTAATAACTACACCACTTGCAATAACTATGTTTTTACTTCTTTATATACCCTATGCGATTAAAGATCGCTTTTCGAAGTGACAATTGATTAGCTTTGCTTATTATAATAAAAACCCTTTAAAATAAGATTTTAGTTAAAAAAAATATTAATTATGGACAATTTTTTAGAATTGATAAATCAGGTTTGGGATAGAGGATTTCTTGGAATCGATCTTGGCTCAATAATTACCTCTTTAGTAGTTATTTTAATAGCATTTTTATTTAGAGGTTTTGTTATATCAGTAATACTGAATGCTCTCGGAAAACTTGCAGATAAAACAGAATCAAAAATTGATGATGAAATACTTAATGCTCTTAGGAAGCCCATAGGCTTTATTCCAGTTACAGTAGCGCTTTATATTTGTACCTTGATATTACCTATTTCTGGTTTGGTTGGCGACATAGCAACCAATATTGTGAAAGCCTTTGTAATTTTTACTATATTTAGTGCGCTATCCAATTCCATTAAGCCTATTTTTGTTGCGCTCTCGACTAGCTCATGGCTTACAGCATCAATGCAGATGTGGCTCGAAAGAGCTTCTCGTTTTATTGTTTGGGTGATTGGTATAGCAATAATCTTGGATATTTTTGGCATTCAGATTGGGCCTCTAGTTGCAGGTTTGGGGCTTTTTTCTGTTGCAGTTGCACTTGGCGCACAAGATTTTTTCAAAAACTTAATAGCTGGGATACTTATAATTGGGGAGCATAGGTTTCAGCCAGGCGATCGAATAGAGGTATCAGGCCAACTTCATGGCATAGTTGAGACTATTGGTTTTAGATCAACTGTAGTTAGAACATTTGATACAGCGCCAATGACTATACCCAATAAAGATCTTTCTGATGTAAAAGTTATAAACCATGGAGACATGGAAAATAGAAGGCTTAATTGGAAAATTAACTTAATTTACTCTACTACTGTAGAGCAATTAGAGGCTATTAGAACAGAGATAAAGAATTATATTATTAATAGTGATGATTTCGTATCAGACCCTGATCTCGATCCTGTTGTAAGAGTTGTAGAGCTTGGCTCTAGCTCTATAGATATATTAATTGTTGCTTATTCCGATCCAGTTGGATTTGCTGCTTATAATGAGGTTAAAGAAAATTTAATATTTAATATAATGCGAATAGTTAAAGAAAATAATTCAGAATTTGCTTACCCATCAACATCTCTATATGTTGAAAGTATTCCTAAATAAAAAAAATTCATATCAACAATGAATGATCAATACTTACTTTCAATAACAATTGTTTCCTTGTTAGGATTATTTATATGGGGAAAGTTTAGATATGATGCTCTGGCATGTGGTGCTCTTGTATTTCTTATTGTCCTGGGTGTAATTCCAGCAAATCAAGCATTTGATGGATTTGCCCATCCAGCAGTAATAACAGTTGCCCTCGTTCTCATAATTAGCCAGGGACTAAAAAACTCAGGCTTAACTGGCCTCGTTGGAAAAATTATTGGCGGAAGAAACTTCACTAAGTTTCAGTTTTTAATTTCATTATTATTAATAGCAGCAATCTTATCTTCATTTATAAATAATATAGGTGCCTTAGCTATACTTCTTCCAATAACATTAAATATCTGTCAAAAAATGGATTGGCACCCTTCTAGGTTTTTAATGCCGTTAGCTTTTGCATGTATTTTAGGTGGCATGAATACTACAATTGGAACTCCGCCAAATATTATTATTTCTGAGTACAAATCGACAATATCTTCTGCTGGTTTTAATTTCTTTGATTTCTCCTATGTTGGTCTTGTAATAACAATTCTGAGTATTTTTTTTATTGCTATTATCGGTAATAAATTTATTCAATTAAGAGAAAATTCAAATGCAGGTTCTGCGTTAATAGATCTTAAGGGTTACTTATTTGAAGTTTCAGTAGATGAAACTAGCTCAGCAATTGGCATGACTCTTTCTGCCTTTAAAAAGGAAGCAGGAGAAGATACTGAAGTTATAGGAATTGTAAGTGAGTCTGGAGGCGTAAAAAAAGTAAAAAATAACTTGAGAATTAGGCCTGATCAAATCCTAGTAATTAAAACCCCTCCTGATGAAATTGGCACAATTCTTGATGTATTTGGCTTTTCAATACCCGAGGAGCTTCATTCTTTTAAAGATGAAGATTTAGAAGAAATTGAGGCAATGATAACCCCTGATTCAAGATTAATTGGAAGAAAGTATGACTTTTTCTTAAAACTTGCATATGAGGAACTTAATCTTCTAGGTCTTTGGAGGAAAGGCTCTAGATACAGAACAAGACTAACAAGAGAAACATTTAGAGTTGGTGATGTCTTATTATTAGGTGTTAGAGATCTTGATGAAGAGGATGTGACGAATAAAATAAAACATCTTGGATTAATGCCATTGAGACAAAGAGAGCTGCAAACAATTCCAAGTAGAAGCAGACTATTAAAAGGCCTAATATTTTTTACTACGTCTATTATATTAGTCGCTCTAAATATCTTACCAACTGCTGCAGCATTTTTATTATGTGTTCTGGGGTTTGCTAGGATTAAAATTATTGACAGTAATTTTTATAGGGACATTGATTGGCCAATTATAATAATGCTAGCTGCAATGATACCTATAGGGACCGCATTGCAGTCAACTGGTCTTAGTGATGTTATATCTTCAAATATTTCTTTGCATGCAGCTGAGATGAGTCTTTTTTGGCTCCTTTTCTTAATATTAATTATTACAATGGCAACTACAGATATTATTAATAATGCTGCGACAGCAGTCATTATGGCCCCTATATCTGCAGGAATTGCAGTGGAACTAGGTTATGCAATTGAGCCATTTTTAATGGTTGTAGCGGTTGGTGCAAGTTGTGCATTTTTAACGCCTATTGGTCATCAATGTAATACTGTAATAATGGGACCTGGTAATTATAAATTTACTGACTATTGGAGATTAGGCCTTCCGTTAGATTTATTAATTATTGCTGTTTCGATTCCAATGATTTTATTTGTTTGGACTTAGATTGAAATTTCCAATTAAGCTTATAGATGAAAGTCTTGAACAATATTTTAAAAAGATTAAAAAAATCTGTGTCACTATGCATGATAAAAAGCATAATTTAAAAAAGTTTAATCAGAAGAAAACTGTTGCATTTGTTACATTTGCGGATGGATTAAAATACTCGGAGCAGCCACATTACCTTATATACTCCTTAATAGATGAATATTTTTCTTTACTTAAAAAATCAAAAGATGCGACAAAAGAAGTTGCTCTGATTTTTACACAAATAATAAAAAATAATGGATGATTCTTTTAAAAGACTAAATAAATTAACAGGAAAACCTTTTGAAGCTGGTTTTATGGATGAGGATGGAAGAGTATTTTTTAAATATCTAAACAAACATGGAAATGACGGCTATTATCTTGAAGAATGGAAAAAAGATATGGAGGCTTATTTAATAAAAAAGCAGAAAGAGGATTAGTCTCTACTTAGATCTGCCATAGCATCTATAATTTTTTCATAATCTCGGTAAAATTCTTTAGATTCACCTATTTCTTCAGTTATCGGAGTTACTACGTCAGTACCCTCTTTAATAATCCCGAGGTCTAACAGGGTTCTCGCTGTCATTACAGCTGTTGATACTCCCGCCCATCTAAAATATTTAAGCGGTCCCCATTTTTGGATATCGCCATTATTGTTCTGTGCATATTTAGTTATTCTTGTAAAAACAACATCATTATCTCTGTCTACGAAGGTATATTGACCAAATTTTCCAGACGTATTGAATATTTTACTTTCATCATCATATTTAGAAATCCACCAATGTAATGAATAGCCTCTTCTTGGACTTTCGGGAGTGAAGCCCCAAACAACTTTAAACGTCTCATCTATAAATGCCTTTGGTATTATTTGCTTTCCATTCCACCGCCCATCTCTAGCAAATAGTAGACCAAATTTTGAATATTCTTGAGCTGACATATCTACACAACAGTAAGTAAGAACATTTCCATATTCATCTTTCCAAAGTTTAAAATTTTTCATTCCAATTGGTTTAAATATTCTTTCAGAAAGAAGTATGTCTGCTTTAATTCCAGTTACAGAATGAAGAATGTCTCCAATAATCATTGAGTTTACGTTGTTATATTCCCATTTAAGTCCAGCATCTTTTTCAACTCCAACAGATTTGGCATAATCTAAATGGTTGCTCTGAAAGAACATTTTTTCATGTTCATGAGCAGGGAAATCTAAACCACTAGACATATCTA
>CAYXZT010000010.1:0-23799 GCA_964469915.1 uncultured Gammaproteobacteria bacterium | reverse complement strand
CATAGCCCATTCTTGTTAAAACCATTTTCATTTGGTCCACAGTAGTATTTTGACTCTCATCCATAATAATAAAAGAATTATTTAAAGTCCTTCCTCTCAGATATGCTAAGGGAGCTACTTCAATGGCTTCTTTTTCAATAAGCTTTGTGACTCTTTCTATGCCAAGCATTTCATATAAAGCATCGTATAGGGGCCTTAGATAAGGGTCTACTTTCTGAGAAAGGTCGCCTGGTAAAAACCCTAGCTTCTCCCCAGCCTCTACCGCAGGCCTTATAAGGATAATCCTTTGCACTTTATCATTTAAAAATGCGTCCACTGCAGCAGCTACTGCTAAATAAGTTTTGCCAGTACCAGCAGGGCCAATACCAAAGTTAAGCTCATGTTTATTAATCTTTTTAATGTATTCCTGTTGGTTTTTGCCTCTAGGTCGAATAATCTTCTTTGGTGTTTTTATCTGGATTTCAGATAAGTCTGCCTTTTCATTTTTTGTTTTAGCTAAACTCAAATTTAAATGGGATTGGATAGTTAAGTGAACCGTTTCTTTGCTTATTTCTATATTCTTTTTTGTAAGATTGTATAAGTCTAAGATTGCGTCTGATGCATGCTTAATATCTTTCTCATGTCCAGTTACATTAATCTTATCCCCTTTATGAAATATTTTTACAGAGAAGGTCTTCTCAATAAGCTTAAGATTGCCATTAAGCTCACCAACAAATAAGGCTATTCTGTCGGCACTAGATGGTTCTAAAGAGATGTTTCTGAGGGAGGTTTGTATTTCTTGCATTAAAAGTTAGTTTTGACCTCTTGAGTTATGCAATGATCCTAATAAAGAGAACGACAATGCCTCTTCAATGTTTATATCTACTAATTTACCTATAAAACTAATATTTTGGAAGTCAAAATTTACAACACGATTACATTCTGTTCTTGCCTGAAGTTGATCAGGGCTTTTTTTAGATAGGCCAGTAACAAGGCATCTTTGAATGGACCCAACCATACTATTGCTATGCTCCCTATGATGGCTGTTTAGTTGATCTTGTAAAATCTTAAGACGCTCCTTTTTTTCTTCTAATGGCGTATTATCTTCTAGTTTTGAAGCTGGTGTTCCTGGTCTTTTTGAATAAATAAAGCTGAAGGAGGAATCAAATTTTATTTCATTAACGAGGGTCATAGTATCCTCAAAATCTTTATTTGTTTCTCCTGGAAAGCCTACTATAAAGTCTGAAGAAACCCTTAGGTCTGGTCTGTATGTTTTAATGCGTTCAACAGAATCTAGAAAAACATCAACAGTGTAGTTACGCTTCATCTTTTCTAAAATTTTGTTGGAGCCTGACTGCACCGGTAAATGAAGCTGACTAACAAGCTGAGGAACAAATTGATAAACCTCAATTAAATCATCTGTCATATCTAAAGGGTGAGAGGTCGTATAGCGTATTCTTTCAATTCCATTAATATGACTAATTATCTCAATTAAATCAGATAGTCTTAGGATCCTATTCTTATAAGGCATCTTATAAGAATTAACATTTTGACCAATAAAAGTAATCTCTGAAACACCTTTTTCTGCTAGTCTGGTTACCTCATCAAAGATTTGTTCAGGCTTTCTACTAACTTCATCACCTCTTGTATATGGGACCACACAGAACGAACAATACTTCGAACATCCCTCCATAATTGCAACAAAACTAGAGGGACCAGATGAGCTTGGCTCGGGCAATGAATCAAACTTTTCTTCTATTGGGAAGGTTATATCTATTGCTTTAATGCCCTTAGATTTATCTATATCGAGTAAATCTGAAACTCTATGCAAAGTTTGTGGGCCATATATTAGATCAACATAAGGAGCTCTTTTTGTAATATTTTTGCCCTCTTGTGTTGCAACACAACCGCCTACACCTATTTTCAAATTTGGATTTTTTTCTTTGAGCTTGTTAAGTCTGCCAAGCTCAGAATAAACTTTAGCTTCTGCTTTATCTCTTATCGAACAAGTATTCAATAGGACTATATCGGCTTCATTTACATCATTGGTTAGTTCAACACCTTTTTTTTCTTTGAGTATATCAACAGTCTTATCGGAGTCATATTCATTCATTTGACATCCGTAAGTTTTAATATAAAGTTTCGTTCCCATATAATTAAGTATTATGAAAATAAATAGTGTTTACAAGATAATCTTCATCCAGCTTGGAGAAATTTATGAGGTATTTGCAAAGCAGATATATCAAAGTGAGATGTATGGTTTCATAGAGGTCGAAGATTATATATTCAAAAAAGATAAACAACTAGTTGTCGACCCTACATCAGAAAAACTAAAAAATGAATTTTCGGATGTGCAAAGAAGTTACATACCCATGAATGCTATCATCCGTATTGATGAGGTCAATGAATCTGGTGAGTCAAAAATTAAGAAAAATAAAGGCCAAGTCAGCCCATTTCCTTTAAACATTCAGCCAATTAATAATAAAGACTAGTTTTCAGGAAGAAATAAGTCCTTATAAAATTTTAGCTCAGCTACAGAGTCCTTAATATCGCCCATTGCTCTATGAGATCCCTGCTTTTCATATACCTGAGCCTCGTTCATCCAGCGAACAGCAGCCTCTTTGAATGAAGATACATCAATATGTCTGTAGTTAAAATAAGATTCTAGTCTTGGCATATATTTTATTAAAAACCTTCTATCATGCGACACGGTATTACCGCACATAGGTGATTTTTTTTGACCAACATATTTTGAGATAAAATCCAAAGTTTCAATTTCTGCCATTTGTGTAGTTACGGCACTCTTTTTCACAGCATCTATTAGCCCTGAAGAGCCGTGTTGATTCTGATTCCATTCATCCATTTCATCAAGGAGGGATTTTGGTTGATTTATAATTATGTTTGGGCCCTCTGCAACAATATTTAGCTGAGAGTCTGTTATTAAAGTTGCAATTTCAATAATTTTTTCCTTTTCAGGGTCAAGGCCTGTCATTTCTAAATCTATCCATATTAGATTATCTTTTGACTGTAAACTTTTCATAACTTTTTATATTTGTTCCTTTAGTGTATTTTGTGCTTTATATGCAAAAACTTCAATCTGGTTTAGTAATAGAATTTTATTCGAATAGCTGTTTGGTTAGAACCGATATTGGGGATATTAAATGTTTAGCTATAAAAAATATTGTTGTAGGGGACAAAGTTTCTATAGAGCTAATTCAAGATAGCAAAGAAGCAAAAGGAATTATTGTTTCAAGAGAGCAAAGAAACTCATTTCTTGAAAAAAGAGATGGAATTAAATCAAAGGCTGTTGCTGCAAATATTTCACATGTTGGAATACTTATTACACCAGAGCCAATAACAAGTACTGAGTTTATTGATAAATGGTTGCTAACGGCTCATTCATCAGGAATCACCCCTTTCATCATAAATAATAAAATTGATCTTAATCAAAATTCTGATTACAAAAAAAAATTGAAAATTTATGAGGATCTTGGTCTAAAAATAATAGCCATATCTGCAAAAAAAGATTATGAGCTTTTAGAGTTAAATAGTTTTTTAGAGTCTAAGTGTGTAATTTTTGTAGGCAATTCAGGGGCTGGAAAATCAACACTTACAACAAAATTAACTGGAAGAGATATCAGGACCAATGCTTTATCAAACAATCAAGGCATGCATACAACTTCAATATCAACACTCTATGAGCTCAATAAAGATACTAAAATAATAGACTCTCCTGGGGTAAGAGATTTGCCTATATCAGGGTTGACAGAAGCTGAAATTATTCAAGGATTCTCAGAAATATATTCAAGCTCAAAAGCATGCAAATTTAATGACTGTAATCATATTGCAAATGATGGATGTATGGTTTTAAGCAAACTAATGGATGGAGATATTAACGAAAGCAGATACAATAATTTCATTAAATTTAGAGATGGTGAATTAGATGAATAAGAAAACTCATTTTGGATTCAAAGAGGTCGATGTCGAAGATAAAAGCGCTCATGTTGGAGGTGTATTCTCTTCGGTAGCAGAAAATTATGACATTATGAATGATGCAATGTCTTTAGGACTTCATAGGTTGTGGAAGAAGATTCTGGTTGAGCTAGCTGGAATTTCTCAAAAAGATAAAATACTTGATATAGCAAGTGGCACTGGCGATATTGCTAAGCTTATTTCAAAAGAATATCCACAAACAGAAATATATATGACTGATATAAATATGGATATGTTATCAGAAGGAAGGGATAGGGCAGTTGATGAAAACTTCTCTTCGAATTGCCATTTCTGCCAGCTAAGTGGTGAAATAATACCATTCGAAGATTCCACATTTGATATCATTACTATAGGATTTGGATTGAGAAACTTTACTGATAAAGAGATGGGCCTGAGAGAAATGAAGAGGTGCCTTAAAAAAGGTGGTAAATTGCTTGTTCTTGAGTTCTCTAAACCAACAAACCCATTTTTTTCAAAAGTCTATGACTGGTACTCATTCAATATTCTTCCTAGATTAGGATCCCTTCTTGCTAACGATTCTGAAAGCTATCAGTACCTTGCGGAGTCTATTAGAATGCATCCTGATCAAGAGTCACTAAAAACAATGATTTTGGAGTCTGGTTTTAATGAGTGTAAATTTTATAATCTTGTTAATGGGGTAGTCTCAATACATGTTGCCTATGAAAAGTGAACTAAAAAATAGCTTTCAAAGACTATTAAGTGACCTTGAAGATGCAACACCTAATATCAAAGATACTCTTCTAGAGATTTCTCCTGTCGCATTCAAAATAAACTTAAAAGGGCATAAAGATATCTATATATCAATTGATAAAGCAGAACGGTCCATATCTTTTGATCCAAAACCTAATATTGATTTTGAAATTGTCTCTTCTTTAAATGAGCTTTTCAGGATGCTGATAACAAAAAAGGTGGACAGAAATATTATTAAAGGTGATCAAGAATTGGCAATGGTATTGGCAAATACTTTACAAAAGGCTGATATAAATTTCCTGTATCTTTTGGATAAATACTTTGGGAATGTTCCGGCCTTAATGGCTCATCTGGCTAATGAATTTAGCTTAACCTCGAAGCTGAGCAATGGCTTGGATGAGAAGAATATCTATTCAAGATTCAGACAGCTGGCGATTAGAATGGATAGACTAGAGGCCTCGAAAAACCTATGAATATATTTATATTAATATATGAAGGACTGCGGATGGGCTTCCTTGGTTTAAGTCACGGTGTTTTTAGAAATCTTGACGGCATAAAACTAGTCAAATATCTAGAATCTTTGGGTCCAATCTTTATTAAGTTCGGTCAATTACTATCAACAAGAACTGATATTTTAGATGAGAGCATGGCAAAAGAGCTGCAAAGCCTAACTGATGACTGTATTCCCTTTGATGTTAGTTTGTATAAGCAAATTGTTGAAAGTGAGCTAGGTGACAGTATTGAAAATTTATTTGATGATTTTGATGAAGTGCCACTTGCTGCAGCATCATTAGCGCAGGTGCACTCTGCAAAATTAAAAGATGGTCAAGAAATCGTTATAAAAACCTTGCGTCCAGGGATTGAAAAAAAAGTTAAAAGAAACCTCAGGCTTATGAAAGCAGCAGCAAAATTTTTAACCTATACATATTCTGAAAGCAAAAGATTAAGACCTCTAGAAGTTGTAAGAGATTATGAAAAAACTATCCTAAGAGAACTCGATCTTAAACTTGAGGCAGCAAACACAAACCTTACAAGAAAAAACTTTTTTCAAGCTGAGGAACTGTATATCCCAGAAGTATTTTGGGATATGACAACCTCTAAAGTTATGGTTCTTGAAAAAATAGATGGCATCCCTTGTACAGACATTGAGCAGATTGAAAAGTATGGGATAAACAAAGAAAGACTTGCTGAAAATGGTGTGATGATATTTCTCAATCAAGTGTTTAGAGATAATTTTTTTCATGCAGATATGCATCCAGGAAATATTTTTGTGTCAAAAGAGCATCCAGAAACTCCGGGGTACATTGCAATTGATTGTGCGATTACTGGCTCTCTTTCAAATGACGAAAGGTATATTCTTGCCCGAATGTTGCAGTCAGTTCTAAAACAGAACTATAAGGCCCTTGCTCAACTTTTTATAAACTCTGAGTGGGTTGATCCTAGCTCGAATGCTATTGATCTTGAAAATACTTTACGTGCTTGCTGCGAACCAATATTTGAGAAGCCACTTTCAGAAATTGAATTTGGTAAGCTTCTTTTGTACCTTTTCCAAAGCACAAGGCCGTTTGGATTATCTATCCAACCTTCCTTAGTACTTCTTCAAAAAACGTTGATACATATTGAGGGAATGGGCAGACAGATATATCCGGAACTTAATTTCTGGGGCATCGCTGAGCCATACCTTGATAATTGGCTAAAGGAGCAATTTAGCCCACTGAAACTTAAAGATTTTATCATTAACAATAAAGAAGATATCCTCCTTAAAGCAACTGAAATGCCTGGTTTTTTATATGAAGCTCTGGATGAGTTGAGAGGGTATTCAAAAAACAAACAATCTGCAGATAAGAAAATTCATCAAATGGAGATTCAGCTACAAAAGGAGAAATACATCATAAGACTGATTGGAGTTGGTATAATAGTTATATGTGGTGCATTAATAATAATCACATAGGAGATTCATATGGGCTTTGGTGGAATAAGTATATGGCAGCTACTAATAATTTTAGTTGTTGTTGTTCTAGTTTTTGGTAGCGGCAAGCTAAAATCTTTGGGCTCAGACCTTGGTGCTAGCCTCAAAGGTTTTAAAAAGGCTGTGAAAGAAGAAGAAAAAGACGACTAAAAATTGTTTCAGATTGGCTTCCTAGAAATTGCTTTAATCCTTATTTTAGGATTGATTGTTATCGGCCCAAAAAAATTGCCAGAACTAATCAAAGCTTGTTTAAAATTTTATAAAAAAATTCAAAAACAAATTAGTGGTTTCAAGAGCGATATTGAGAATGATATTGGCGCCGAAGAAATTAAAAAAGATGTATTCAATGAAATGAGAATGGAAGAGCTAGATCTTTTTGAGAAATCAAAAAAAAATGAATAAAGATTCGATATCAAGTCATCTGCTTGAGCTTCGTTCAAGAATAATTAAAGTGCTTATTTGTCTAGGAATATTTTTTATTGCGGGCATTCCTTTTGCATCAGAAATTTATAGTATTGCAGCATCCCCATTACTAAGCATCCTCCCAGAGGGAAGTTCTATGATTGCTACTCAGGTAACCTCTCCGTTTATGGCTCCAATTAAATTGGTTTTATTTGCTGCACTCTTGGTATCTATGCCATATCTTTTTTACGAAATCTGGATGTTTATGTCTCCAGGCCTTTATAAGGATGAGAAAAAATTTGTAGCGCCATTAATGATTTCTACAATATTACTCTTTGCTGCAGGAATTGCATTTGCATATTTTGTTGTATGTCCAATTATCTTTAAATTTTTTATTGCCTCTGCTCCAAATTCTATTCAGGTTATGACAGATATTAGTCAATACTTAAACTTCATAATTAGGCTCGTTTTTGCTTTTGGCATCGCCTTTGAAATTCCAGTTGCTACCTTTTTATTAATTAAGTCAGGTATTGTAAAAAAAGATTCGTTGATAAAACTCAGACCTTATTTGATAATCCTATTCTTTGTTATAGGGATGCTTTTAACTCCCCCAGATATTTTTTCACAGCTTTTCTTAGCTATTCCTATGTGGATACTTTTTGAACTGGGTTTATTAGTTTCTCGTGACAAACCATAATGAACTTTGACTCTCTATCAGATGAATTTAATAAAAAAGGTTACATTTACATAGAAAATTTTTTTAATGACAGCCTGATGGATACCTGTCACAAAAAAATATTAACTCATTTTGCATCTAACCCTGAATATAAGCACGACAAGTCGTTTATAGAAAGATCAGATACTGACGTCATTCCATGGTTCCCTCAACTTGATGGTGAGGAGATTTTTAATGCTCTTGAGAATGACATTAATCTAAAAAAGCTTACTGAAAATATTCTTGGAAAAGACTGGAAAGCCCTATATAGCATGGTGATGATAAGTAGTAAGTCGTCTAATGGACAGGCTTGGCATCAGGATTGTAATTCAGAGAATAAAAAATTTTTCAATTTAAATAGACTTGTCTATACGATGGATATCAATAACTCTACTGGTGGAGAGGTGGTTGTTATAGAGGGTTCTCATGAAAATGGAATAATACCTTCAAACGCATCAGGTAAAGACATTGGTCATGAAATCATTATAAGTCCAAAAAAGGGCTCACTACTTTTACTGCATGGGCATCTTTGGCATAAAGTCCTTCCTATTAACAACCATGTAAGAGCTTCAACTAACTATCGCTGTGTACCAAAAGATACTCCCGATGATATAACTGATATATGTGTCTATAGAAATATGTTATACCGTTTTTCAGACAACAAGGTTCTGGTTAATAGAAATTAATGCGCTAAGAAAACCTAATATTAATTTTAATAACTGTTTTGTATATTAAAGCTGGCAATAGCAACCAAGGAATTTGTGACTGCAGCATTAGCGTGCGATTATTAAATTCTAAAAGCACTGGGTTGAAGTAGGGGCCTAATGGAGAAAGAGGTGCCCAAGACAGAGGCTTTCCTGCAGCCAGCTGGTCATGATACAAAAACATCTCAACTAAGATATTTTGGCCAATACACCAAATCATTAAAATGCTGAATGCTTTCCAATTCCATTTTAAAAAAATTCTTTGATCTTTGTATGCAGACATCCACATAATCCAAAACCCGCCCAAGAGAACTGCCCCAGCATCTCCAAGAGAGTTCATTAACCAGTTAATGTCTCTAGGCAGCCAATTGTTAAGTGCATCAGATCTTCTTAAATTAACTGCAGCCCCATCAATCCAGCCATAAGTAAACCAGAGCTCCCACCCAATAGCACAAGCCAAAAAAGAAATTACATATACAGGAAATACCCATCGAGGTAGAGAAGATTTATTTTTAAAAAAAACTAAAATAGGTATTATTACTGATAAATAAACAACACAGACCACCCTAGCTTCTTCAAAAGACATATATCTAGAATAATCTATTTAGATTTTTTTTAAAGAACAGACTAAAGACCCAGTCTGTTCGTCCAGTCATCATCCGCTGGCCTTTCCTCTATAATAATTCTTTCAATGAGATCTTCACATGAATCAGTAATTATTAATTCATTGAAATTAGCTTCTGAGATAAAACCTTCTTTTACTGCTTTTTTCATCCATGACAACAAATCATCGTAATAACCATTTGTATTTAAAATACCAATTGGCTTATTAATAATTCCTAGCTGGTTACTGGCCATAACCTCAGCTAGCTCATCTAGTGAGCCAACGCCGCCAGGAAGAACTATAAAAGCATCTGATCTTTCCATAAAAATATCTTTTCTTTCTAGAAGAGTCTCAGCTACTACAACCTCTTTGATTCTTGGGTTAGTTAGCTCTAGCTCATATAAAGACCTAAGTGATATTCCTAACACTCCAGTACCTTTATCTACAGCCGTATGAGAGACAACCCCCATCAGCCCAACATCCCCGCCACCAAAAACAACATTTATACCTTTATCTGCTATTACTTCAGCAACTTTTTTTGCTTCTTCTGCATAAATTGGATTATTTCCAAGATGAGCTCCGCAAAAAACAGATATATTTTGAATGCTCATTAATCTTCCTCCATTCCACTATCCCATTCACCCAAGGATGCTAATTTATTCATCTTGGCTCTATGAGATAGAGCATCCTGAGATATAAAAGCATTCTCAGCTTTACCACCCCATGCTTTCAAGGCCGGTGCTTGAAGCGCTCGACCATATGAAAAGCTTAGCTTCCATGAGAAGCCACCTATTTTATTCATAGCATCTAAATGAGCTGTAGCATCTATATCTGACTGTCCGCCTGAAAGAAAGGTTATGCCTGGTAACTCTGAAGGCACATTTGCCTTTAAGCAATCCAAGGTTCTTTGTGCAACCTCGTGGATATTAGCCTGAGTACTTGCCGTACTTCCTGATAGAACCATGTTTGGCTTTAGGAGAGTTGCTTTTATATTCACATTATTTGCCTCTAAATGAGCAAATAATGACTTTAAAGACCTATCGGTGGCATCAAAGCAATCTTCAATTGAATGTGAGCCATCCATCAATACCTCTGGCTCGACTATTGGTACCATCCCATTGTCTTGTACAAGTTTTGCATAATCAGCAAGAGCTTTCATATTAGAATCAATGCATTCATCAGTTGGCATTCCCTCGCCTATTTTTATAACAGCTCTCCATTTAGTAAACTTTGCTCCCATTGCAAAGTATTCTTTGAGCCTTTCATTGAGTCCTTCTAAACCAACAGTTACAGTCTCTTCTGATTCACCAATTGGCTGCAGGCCTTTATCTACCTTTATGCCTGAAAGTGCTCCCTGATCACTTATAATATCAGTTAGTAAAGTCCCGTCTTTTGCCTTTTGTCTGATTGTCTCATCAAATAAAATAACCCCACCAATATTTCCTTTCATCCCAGAAGATCTAAAAAGCATCTCTCTATAATCTCGTCTGTTATCCTCAGTCGATTCAACCCCGATAGAATCAAATCTTTTACCACATGTTGGATTACTTTCATCAGCCGCAAGTATTCCCTTGCCCTCTGATACTATGTAAGAAGCTACTTCTTCTATATTGTGTGTTGACATATATTCTCCTTTTTACAAAATTTTAGCCTTTAATGCTGCTATAGATGGAAGCTCTTTACCCTCCATAAACTCTAAGAAGGCACCCCCGCCTGTAGAGCAATATGATACATCATCTTTATTAATGAATTTATTAATGGCTGTTAATGTTTCACCCCCGCCAGCTAGCGAAAATGAGTCACTGCTAGCAATAATCTTTGATAACTCCTCTGTTCCTTTTGAAAAACTGTCATTTTCAAACACCCCTAAAGGCCCATTCCATAAAATTATTTTTGAGTCTAAAAGGGTTTGCTTCATGGCCTCTGTTACAAATTGATCGAGTATCATGTCATTCTCATTTATATCGACAAGCATTTTTTCCTGAATGTTCTTTCCTTCAAAACTTAAAGAAGTCACAACCTTTTCTGGAAGCATTATTTTATTACTCTCTAATATCTCGCTGGCCACGTTAAGCATTGATTCCTCATAAAGCGATTTTCCAATCTCATACCCAGCAGCTTTAATAAAGGTATTGGCAATCCCGCCGCCCACAATAATATTTTCTGCCTTAATATTTATGTTCTTAATGAGCTCTAGCTTTGTTGATACTTTTGCGCCACCTATAACGGCTACAAAAGGGCTATCTGAGTTTTTTAATGCTTTGGTTAATGCCTCTATCTCTTTTTCTAACAATAAGCCTGCGCATGAAAATTTTGAATTAGTTATTGCTGAATGCGTGGATGCCTGTTCTCTATGAGATGTGCCAAATGCATCAAATACATATATGTCACCTAAGTCTGCCAAAGATTTGCCAAGAGAATCTTTATTACTCTTTTCGCCATCAAAGAACCTGATATTTTCAAGAACCTGGATTGGCGAAGAGCCATTAAATATAGTTATATCTTCTAGATCTTTAATAACATCAACTGTGAATTGAAATATCTCAGACAGGCATTTTGCAACAGGCTTTAACGACAGCCCATCATCAAATCTGCCTTCTTCTGGTCTTCCAAGATGGCTGATAAGTAGAATGTTTGCATTATTTTTTAAAGCCAGCTCAATAGTAGGTATACAGGCTTTTATCCTTGTTTGATCAATAACTTCACCTTCCCTTATTGGGACATTCATGTCTACCCTAATAGTTAGGTTTTTGTTTTTTATATCAAAATCGGATAGCTTATGCATTTATTAGTGTCTTAGCCATTTTGACAACATTTGATGTTGAAAATCCAAAATGTTCTAGCAGAACATTGGCGGGTGCAGATTCTCCAAAACTATCAATGCCTAAAACCTTGTCCTCTTTATTTAGTAGCTTATACCAGGAGTTTGGATGACCTAGTTCAACTGCCAAAATAGGAAGATCATTTTTAATAACAGACAGTTGATAACTTTCTTCGCTTTCTAAAAATATATCTAAGCATGGCATTGACACTACGTTAGCTATAACACCTGCTTCCTCGAGAATATCGGCGGCATCAAGGATAAGCTGAACCTCGCTTCCGGAACCAACTAGAGTCAATTGGGCCTCGCTATGCTCTTTTAGCAAATAGCCACCATTACTAATGCCTTCGATCTGATCTGGTGTCCTTGATATTGGTGAAGTATTTTGCCTGCTGAAAACTAAACAGGTTGGTGTATTCGTCGAAGAAACTGCATTTTTCCATGCTACTGAGGTTTCAACCAAGTCTGCTGGCCTCCAGTTATTAAGATTAGGAGTCGCTCGTAAAGTAACTAGATGCTCAATTGGTTGATGGGTAGGCCCATCTTCCCCAAGAGCAATAGAATCATGAGTATAAACAAAAATATTAGGTAGTCCCATAAGTGCAGAGAGCCTCACAGCATTTCTTGCATAATCAGTGAAAACTAAGAAAGTTGCCCCATATGGCTTGATGCCACCGTGCAGCACCATGCCATTCATGATCGCAGACATTCCAAACTCTCTAACACCATAATTAATATGATTTCCAGATGGGTTTTCATTTGAAAATGTGGTGCTTGATTTAGAAAAAGTATTATTTGATGGTGTTAAATCAGCAGAACCTCCTATTAGTTCTGGAAGCTCTTTAACGAAAAAATCTAAACACACCTGAGAAGATTTTCTTGTTGCCATAGAAGAATTGTTCTCATTGCAGTCATTAAGAAAATTTTTATATTTACTATCAAAACCTTTAGGCAGCTCAGATGCTATTCGTCTTGTTAGCTCATCGTACTCATCAGAATATTTTTCTTTGTAGGAAATCATTAGATTGTCCCAATCTAAGTTCTTGGAAGCTCCTTCTTCTTTTGCATTCCAAAATTCATAAATTGAATCTGGAATTTCAAAAGGTCCATGGTTCCAGTTTAATGCTTCTCTTGTTTTAGCAATTTCTTCATCGCCCAAAGGTGCACCATGGGCATCTGAAGTTCCTGACTTGTTTGGCGAGCCAAAACCAATAGTTGTTTTACAAAAAATCATAGTTGGTTTATTTGATTCGCTTTTAGCTGACTCTATAGCCCTATTGATTTCATCTACATTATGCCCATCGACAGAAATAGTTTGCCAGCCATAGCTATCAAATCTTTTTACCGTATCGTCTGTAAACCAATTTTCTATCTCACCATCAATAGAGATTCCATTTTGGTCATAAAAACAAACTAACTTACCCAGGTTGTGTGTACCAGCAAATGAACATGCTTCATGGGAAATACCTTCCATTAGACAGCCATCTCCAAGAAAGGCATAAGTAAAATGATCTATAGGCTTACAGTCTTCTTTATTGAACTCAGCTGAAAGAATTTTTTCAGATATGGCCATCCCCACAGCGTTGGCTATACCTTGACCTAAAGGACCAGTGGTAGTTTCTATACCATAATCTAAATCATATTCTGGATGGCCTGGGGTTTTTGACTTAAAGACACGAAAATCTTTTAAGTCACCTATAGACAAATTGTACCCAGTTAAATGCAATAAGCTATATAAGAGCATAGACCCATGCCCGTTTGATAGAACAAATCTGTCTCGATTAAACCAATGAGGATCCAATGGATTATGGTTTAAATGATTTTTCCATAAAGCAGTAGCAATCTCTGCCATTCCCATTGGCATTCCTGGGTGCCCTGAATTAGCTCTTTGAACTGCATCAATTGATAAAAACCTTAAGGCATTTGTTGACTCTGAATTTTGCATTTGAATTTATGATTAAAAATTAAATAATAGTGTTTTAGAAACAAAATTCATAGCAATATTTAGTGTTATTGATATAAAATACACACACTTGTGATTTTTTATTTTTTTGCTTCAAATAATTGCTAAAAAAATTATTTATTTCACTTCTTTACACTTTTTCTTATGGAGAAATAAATGAGTTATATTTTTACTTCCGAGTCGGTATCAGGCGGCCATCCTGACAAGGTTTGCGACCAAATTTCTGATGCAGTTCTTGATGCATACCTAGCCGAAGATCCTAACAGCAGAGTAGCCTGCGAGACAATGATCAAAAACAATATGGTTTTTATTGCAGGCGAGATTACATCCTTAGCTAGTCCTGACTTAGAGCCTGTTGTAAGAAAAACTATTAATGACATTGGTTACAACTCTGATGAATATGGTTTTAATGGAGATACATGTGAATTCACCAACTTAGTATTTGAGCAGTCACCGGATATTTCTCAGGGTGTAACAGAGGGCGAAGGAGAAAACTTAGAACAAGGAGCTGGGGATCAAGGCTTAATGTTTGGTTACGCTTGCAAAGAAACTGATTCATTAATGCCTCTGCCGATAGATTTATCTCACAGACTTGTAAAAAAACAAGCTGATGTAATGAAGAGTGGTGAGATTAAATGGTTAAGACCAGATGCAAAGAGTCAGGTAAGTGTTATTTACTCTGATGATGGTAAAACTATCGAAGGGCTATCTGCTGTTGTCTTGTCTACTCAGCATGATGAAGATGTTAGCCAAGAAGAAATCAAAAACGAGGTAATGGATAAAATTATAAAGCCTATTGTTCCAGAAGAATGGCTGCTAGACTCTACAAATATCTATATAAATCCAACTGGTAAATTCGTAATCGGTGGTCCTGTTGGGGACTGTGGTTTAACAGGCAGAAAAATTATTGTTGATACATACGGTGGTATGGCTAGACATGGTGGTGGTGCTTTCTCCGGCAAGGATCCATCTAAGGTCGACAGGTCTGCAGCTTATGCGTCTCGTTATGTTGCCAAAAATATTGTAGCAGCTGGTTTAGCAGATTATTGCGAAATTCAGGTTTCTTATGCTATTGGTGTTGCCGAACCAACATCAATTCACGTTGAAACTTTTAATAGCGAAAAAATATCAAAAGAAGCGATTGTAAAAATAGTCGAAGAAGAATTTGATTTAAGACCAAAAAGCTTAATCAACATGCTTGATCTAAAAAGACCAATCTACCAACCTACTGCTGCATACGGACATTTTGGAAGAACTGATATTGATCTTTCGTGGGAAAGGACTGATAAGGCTTCAGATATTTCACAATAAAATTTAATAATAAGGATAAATAAAATGGATAACGACTATAAAGTAGCTGATATTAATTTAGCTGAGTTCGGTAGAAGAGAAATCTCTCTTGCTGAAAATGAAATGCCAGCATTAATGGCGCTAAGAGACAAGTATAGAGATGATCAACCATTAGCTGGGGCAAAAATTATGGGTTGTATTCATATGACAATTCAAACAGCCGTTTTGATGGAAACTCTGATTGATCTTGGTGCTGAACTAAGATGGTCATCATGTAATATTTTCTCAACTCAAGATCATGCCGCTGCTGCAATGGCAGCAAGAGGTGTCCCCACTTTTGCATGGAAGGGTGAAACAGAGGAAGAATTTGAGTGGTGCATTGAGCAAACGATTCTCAAAGATGGATCTCCTTGGGATGCTAATATGATTCTTGATGACGGCAGCGATTTAACTGCAATGGTTCATGAAAAATTCCCTGATATGCTAGAAACTATTCATGGAGTTTCAGAAGAAACAACAACTGGAGTTCATAGGCTAAAAGAAATGCTAGAAAAAGGTGAGCTCAAAATTCCAGCAATTAACGTAAATGATTCGGTAACTAAAGCGAAGAACGATAATAAATATGGATGCAGGCATAGTCTTAATGATGCCCTTAAAAGAGGGACTGACATGCTACTTATGGGCAAAAGAGGTCTTGTTATTGGTTATGGTGATGTTGGCAAAGGATCGGCGGCGAGTCTTGCTCAAGAAGGCATGATAGTTAGCGTTGTCGAATCAGATCCAATATGTGCAATGCAGGCTTGCATGGATGGTTTCTCGGTTGTTTCTTGCTATAAAGATGGTGCAGTTTCAAGAAATGAAGCTGATATCAATATGGAAGTAATGGGTAATACTGATTTAATTGTTACCACTACAGGCAATGTTAATGTTTGTGATGCTGCGATGTTGGCTACGTTAAAAAACACAGCTGTTGTTTGTAACATTGGTCACTTTGATAATGAAATTGATACTGCATTTATGAGAGAGAACTATTACTGGGATGAAATTAAGCCTCAAGTTCATAGAATATTTAGAGATACAAAGCCAGATGGAACACCAGATCAAACTAGCAAAAACTATTTAATACTTTTAGCAGAAGGCAGATTGGTCAATCTAGGTAATGCTACAGGGCACCCAAGTAGAATTATGGATGGATCATTTGCTAACCAGGTTTTAGCGCAAATTCATCTATATAAACAAGGATTTGCCAACATTAATGATGCAGATACTAAATCAGAAATGATAACTGTTGAAGTTCTTCCAAAAAAACTTGATGAAGAGGTTGCTGCCTTGATGGTTGCTGGTTTTGGTGGAGTCATTACTAAACTTACTCAAGATCAGGCTGATTATATTAATGTTCCTCAAGAAGGCCCATTTAAAGAAGAAAGCTACAAATATTAATCTAACACTGTGCAATTATGGGCATAATTGCCCATAATACGCACTATGAACTTTTTCAAACTTACATTAAGTCTGTTTTTAATCATAGGGTTAACGTCCTGTGGCGTAAAAGGTCCGTTGACACAAATTCAAGAAACAGAGATTTTTTAATGGATGCGTTTATTTATAAACAAGATCAATTATTTTGTGACGACGTGCAGCTATCTGATATAGCAAAAAACTTTAACACTCCTGCCTACGTTTATTCGAAAAAAGCTTTGGAGAGGAATGCTCTAAAATATGTGAATTCTTTCAAAGGTTCAAATAACTTGGCTTGTTTCTCTGTTAAATCATTAAGCAATATTTCAGTCCTAAAGATACTAAAAGATATTGGCTGTGGTTTTGATGTTGTATCTGGAGGAGAAATGCATAGAGCTCTCTCTGTCGGCGCAGATCCAAAAACAATAATATTTTCAGGTGTAGGCAAATCCTCAGATGAAATTGAACAGGGCATATTAAATGAAATACTGTCTTTTAACGTTGAGTCAGCATCAGAACTATATCGTATTGAAAGAATTGCAGAAGATCTTAAAATGATTGCTCCAGTATCTATAAGATTTAATCCTGATATAGATTCTGGAGGACATGACTATATTACAACTGGCAGAAAAGGAGATAAATTTGGAATATCATCAATTGAAGATATTCAAAATCTCAGTTCATATATTTTAAATTCCTCACATCTGAATATGGTTGGTCTGGCTTGTCATATTGGCTCACAAATTACTAATCTTGATAGCTTCAAGGAAACAGCTCAAAAAACTTTTGAGCTGGCAGACAAAATTTCTGCTACAGGCATCACACTTGATTTCTTGGATTTAGGTGGCGGCCTCGGAGTTTCATATAATAGTAATGAAGATCCTAGCCCAGAAGAGCTCATATCTTGCTTAAAAGATGAATTTAAAGATAGAAAAGAAAGACTTATTCTTGAACCAGGAAGAAGTATTTCAGCAAATGCTGGAGTACTTTTAACAAAAGTTGAATACATAAAAGATGAGTTTTTAATTGTTGATGCCGCTATGAATGACCTTTTGAGGCCTTCTTTATACAAAGCCGAGCATGAAATATGGAATACTAATAAAGGGGTTGGCGATAAAAAGAAAATGAATGTTGTTGGGCCTATATGTGAATCTTCTGATTTTCTTGGAAAAAATATAAAAATAAATGCCAAAGAAGGAGATATTTTGGCAGTTAGAACTGCAGGTGCTTATGGTTTTGTGATGTCATCGAACTATAACTCAAGACCAAGAGCATGCGAAGTGCTGGTCGCTAATGATCAAGCTCACCTAATAAGAAAAAGAGAAACGTTGGAAAATATTTTAGAAATGGAACTAAATACCAATGATTAATTTTGTAAAAATGCATGGAAATGGTAACGATTTCATAATGGTTAATTCACTTGAGCAAGACTTTAAACCAAAGAAGGCATTAATTAGGAATCTAGGTGATAGAAATTTAGGCATTGGTTTTGATCAAATGATTCATATTGGATTGCCTACAAAAGAAAATAAAGACTTTTATATAAAATTTTATAATGCTGATGGCAGCCAAGCTAGTATGTGTTTGAATGGCATTAGGTGTGCAGCCTCATATATTTGGGATCAAAAATTTGCTCCAAAAAAATCATTATGCTTTCAGACCAAAACAAGAGACGTCGAATGTAATCCAATAAATAATGGTGTTGAAGTTATTGTAAGTGAGGCTAAATCTTTTTCTGACTCTATTTTAGAGAAAAAAATAAAAAAAATTGTTAAAGACTCTTTCGCTCTTGTTGATTCTGGTAATTTACATCTATGCATTCAAAGAAAAAATATAACTAAATTTGATCTCGATGAACTTTATAACAAGCTAGCCTCTCATATTCAGCCTCTAGGAATAAACCTTTCAGTATATTCAAAGGGTGGGAAGGATATCGATATAAGAACATATGAGAATGGAGTTGGTGAAACTTTGTCATGTGGTTCTGCTTCTTTTTCAGTTGCTTGCTTAAGCATTAAAGATAATATTAAAAAGGTTACAATTAAATCCTCTGGTGGTAGCCTTAAATTTAGAAAAGTTAACGAAAATATTTTTATGTCTGGCCCAACTAAATTTGTATATTCCGGGAGTTTTAATGAATAACAAAATTGATGCTAAAGAAGTTGAAATATTCTTATTAGATAATTTAGATTTTTTTGAGTCTAGAGAGTCCCTTGTAAGCGAGTTAAAATTTAAGCACTCTTCAAGCTCAGCATCTTCTTTGCTCGAAAGACAAATATTGAAGCTTAGAGATGAGCAAAAAGACTTAATGGACTTACTTTCTTCTTTTATAAAAACAGCTTCAATTAATGAAGACCTTTTTAATAAGTCAAAAGGTCTTACTTTAAGCATTCTGGGGGCATCTTCTAAAGAAGAAATTATTCAAAGAGTTCAAGATAATTTTCATAAAGAATTCAATGTGGATAAATGCTTGCTCCAGTTTCATAACAATACAGAAATAAATGCATTAGAAGAACAAACTGGAATGTCTTTACATAAAGGCTCTATTCACTGCGGATCTTTTTCTAAAGAAAAGATGAATCTTTTATTTGATGATTTAGAAGTCCAGTCCATGGCCTTGGCAGTAATAATTGTTGGTAAAAATATTGGTCTTCTCATGCTTGGCAGCCACGATAGAACAAAGTATTTAGGCGATGAAGACACGACCTTTATAGAATATATAAGAGATATTTTAGAAACAAGGCTTGCCTCAGAAGACATGAATGTCTAAGGAATATTTTATTACCAAGGATATTAACCAATATATTGAGTACATCTTCCAGGTCAAAAATCTTTCGTCCAATACAGCAAATTCATACAAAAGAGATTTATTAAAACTTTCTAGCTACATGGAATCTTTAGGTATTGCGTCTTATTCAAAAATAACAGATGACATAGGTACAGGATGGATTGGCAGTCTTTTCTCTTCAAATAATAATCCAAGAAGTATCCAAAGGCATTTGTCCTCAGCAAAAGGCTTCTTTAAGTTTTTGAAGAAAAATTCCATAATAGAATCTTCCCCTTTTGAACTTGTTAATGCGCCTAAGACACCTCAGTACCTGCCTGATGTTTTATCTCCAGAAGACGTTGAGCAGCTTTTGAGTTTAAAGCCTGTGGATGTTTTAGAAATTAGGGACTTGGCGATTGTTGAGCTAATGTATTCATCGGGTTTGAGGGTTTCAGAAACTGCAAATATTGATTTGAATGATTTCGAAGAAGAAATGTCCTTTTTAAGGGTTCTTGGAAAAGGATCTAAAACTAGAATAGTCCCTCTTGGAAGATATGCTATTAATGCAATCCAAAACTGGATTAATGAAAGAGAAAAATATTCTGAGAAATCTAAGGCATTATTTATTAATTTAAAAGGCTCCAGACTTTCTGTAAGAAGTATCCAATTAAGGCTTAAAAGGTTAGCGCTAAAGCAAGGGCTACCTCCAGTACACCCACATATGTTAAGGCACAGTTTTGCCACTCATATGCTTGAATCAAGTGGAGATCTTAGAACCATTCAAGAATTATTAGGCCACAGCTCTCTTTCCACAACACAGATTTATACTAAGTTAGACTACCAATATTTAGTTAAAATATATGACAAAGCACACCCAAGAGCGAAGAAATGAAATATAAATTAATTACCTTTGATCTTGACGATACCTTTTGGGATATTGCTCCTGTGATTATTAAAGCAGAGAAAGATACCAGGGCATGGTTACAAAAAACAGTAGGAGAAATTGAGTGGGGCTCTATGAGTGATTTCATGGGCATAAGAGAAGATTTAATCAAAGTAATGCCTTCTCTCGAATGGGATATTGGCTTGCTAAGAAAAGAAATTTATAAACAAAAGTTAAAAAATATTGTTCCTAACGAATCAGAAAGAAATGAATTAATTAATACTGCTTATTCAATGTTTTTAGAAAAAAGGCATGAGGTGATCTTCTATGATGGGGTTTACGATGCTATAGAAAAACTTTCTAAAAAATATCATCTTGGAATTCTTACCAATGGAAATGCAGATATATTTAAATATGATATTGGTAGGTTTTTTGATTTTTCAATAAGCTCCTTTGACGTTCAAGACAATAAACCCAATAAACCACATTTTGAATCTGCCAAAAATAAGTATGAAAATATTTCTTATGAAGAAATAATTCATATTGGGGATCATCAGATTAATGATGTCTATGGAGCATACCAATTAGGAATGAAAGCAATTTGGTTTAATAATATGAACAACGAATGGGATCAGTCTTTTGACAAGCCAGATGAGTTTTCTCATTGGAATGACTGTACAAAGCTAATAGAGGAAATTGATGAAAGATAATGAATTAAGAGATGCTGTAATGAGTATCCTAAAAAAAGAAATTGGGGCGTTCGCAAATGTATTACCAGCCGAGGTAATTAACTCCCTAACAACGAGTCTATCTGAGAATTTTAATGATCTTATAGAACAAAGTGGTTATGTACACAAATCTAAATACCAAGTGCTAAAAGATATTGCTGACAGACTAGAAAAAAGAATTGCTTTATTAGAGGAGACTATAAAGTAGTAATATATTCTGAAAGATCTTTGATATCTTTGTCTGATAATGCTGCGGCTTGTGCATACATTAGAGCGCTTTGCGCTCCTCTTTCTTCTCCATTTTTATATTGAACTAAAGCAGCAGATATATAATCACTTTTCCTGCCTTTGAATGATGGTCCGATTCCTCCTTCGCCCTTAGCTCCATGACATGCGATACAACCAGCATACAGCTTTGATACTTTCGATGATGCTCCTGCATCAGCTCCGGCTTCTGCTAGGACAGCTCCACAATCTTGACCTTCAATACAAATATTTACATCGAGATGAATCCTTTCAATAACAGCATCATCATATTTTTTACCATTAAAAAGAAATAGTGCGCACAATGGCAAAATTATTAAGTATCTTTTATTTTTCATATAAGTTCCTATGAGTTAGGTCTTTGAAGGTCCACAACATGGTCTACTACTTTAAGCATGTCTGCAAATGATCCTTTAGTTTCAATTATATAAGTTCCATCAACAATCATCATTGGAACTCCAGTGACTTTTACTTGCCTACCATACTTGATGCTTCTATTAACTTTTTGCTTAACTCCAAATGAGTTTAAATATTGAGTTGTTACCTCAGGAGCTACACCAAATTTTGCTAAAAAATCTTGGATAGCTTTAGGGTTTTGAAGAAAGTTACCCTCTTTATGTATTGTGACAAAAACTGCAGAGTGTGTCGATTTATCTAATTTAAGAGACTCAATTGTATAAAAAAGGGCAGCATGTAATTGATGGATGCCTCCCCATGTAATGGGCATTTTTTCAAATTTTATGTCAGCATCGAGCTTAGACTCCCAGGCATTTATTGATGGTTCAAAATTATAACAATGATTACATCCATACCAAAAAGCCTCAGTGACTTCGACGATGCCATCTTTCCTTACCTGAACAGGGTTATCTATTAAGCGGTAGTCTTTACCTAACTTATATTCAGCATTTATAGATACTGATATAAGGGCGACTGCAAAAAATTTGTATAAGTTTTTCATAGTTAACATTATTTATATAGCCCATGCATGTAATTAGCTAGAGCATCGATTTCTCCATCACTTAAATTTTGAGCAATTGATTGCATTACAAGAGCTTGTTCACCAGCATCCCTTTCTTTCGACCTGTACGCTTTGAGTGTAGTTGTTAAATAGCCAACTTGCTGGCCAGCTATACTTGGAAAGCCTGCAAGATAATTGCCTTGACCATCAACAGAGTGACATGCAGTACAAGCAGGTATACCTTTTTTCATATTTCCAAATCTATATAGACTGGTACCTAGAGCTAGGAGTTCCTCATCATTTTTTGCCTGTCCTCTTGAGGTTTCGTTAGACTCATAAAAAGCAGCGATATCCAATAGGTCACTATCTTGTAGAGTATTTAAATAGGGAATAACTGCCATCATAAGCGCATTGTTTCTTTCACCATCCCTAAAATATTGTAATTGCTCATAAAGGTATCTTTGATTTTGGCCTGCTAGCTTTGGCCAATCACTGCTCACGCTATTCCCATCAGCTCCATGGCATGCAACACATGAATCAACTAAGCCTGAACCATTAGATGCGTCACCAGATATAAAGCCTTTAGGCATATCCCCTGAATGAGAGCTATCTGCAGCATTTATAGAAAATACTAAACATAAAGATGTAAAAAATAACGAAATTGATCTCATATTCTTATTAAGTGTGTATTGTGATGTGTATTATAAACATAGGTTGGTATGATACAAACTATTAAATGAAAAACCTTTTTAAAGAATCTGAGTTTATGCTCGGAGTAACCAAGTTTAAAAATCTTCCAGAAGATATGGGAGATGAAATTTTATTGGCTGGAAGATCAAATGCTGGGAAATCAAGCGCACTCAATGCTCTTACCGAGAATCCAAAGTTAGCAAGAATAAGCAAAACTCCAGGAAGAACTACTGAAATTAATTTTTTTAGGGTCAATGAAACTTTAAAATTTGTTGATTTACCTGGCTATGGTTTTGCAAAATCAAGCTTCCACAAAAGGAAAGATTGGGCACCTTTATTAGAGGAATATTTTGCGAAAAGACAAGCCTTGAAAGCTGTGGTCATATTTATGGACATAAGGCACCCTTTGAAAGATAGCGATAGAGATATGATTGAACTATGTAATAAGTCTGATACTGCTTTTATCCCAGTCCTGACTAAAAGCGATAAGCTATCAAATAATCAAAAACATAAAGCGATATCTGCTGTAAATAGACAGATGCAGGGTGTCGAGGCTATAGCTGTTTCATCAAAAGATATCGTAGGGTTTGACAAGCTTTCAAGGGCAATATTAGAATTTATTAGTGCTTAGTTTTCAACATCAAGACTGTGATCTAACTTTATCAGAAGGACTAGAGTGTTATTACGACTCCTTTCCTAAATCAAAAGAGATTTTAGAAGATGATCTTCAGTCAGGAAATCTATTGAGAGATCATGACTGCACTCATATAATTTTTGGCCTCGATATATCAATTGATCAAGAAGCTATATTAGATACCTGGGTTCTATGGGGCTCATCTTTTAAATGGAAGTATCTTCTTGGCTATGCAAAACTCCCACAAATAAAGAAAATTCAAAAAC
>CAYXZT010000009.1:0-24468 GCA_964469915.1 uncultured Gammaproteobacteria bacterium | reverse complement strand
GGTCACCTAATTAATGGCTGGGGTGGGAGGATTCGAACCTCCGCATGACGGGATCAAAACCCGTTGCCTTACCGCTTGGCTACACCCCATTAATCTCTAAACTCTTTAGAGGCGAATATTGTAATGGTTTAGCAAAAAAGAATCTCCAATTAGATGGAATTATTTTAATAATTTTTTCTTTTTCTAGCTCGTCATTATACTTAATAAACATTGAGGAGCCTGTTCCAGAGAGACAAATATCAAAATTTCGACTATATTTTTTATAGAACTTTGAGACTTGATTATTTTTTTCTATAAAAACTTGCCAGAAATCATTTTGAGCAAATGCATTTGCTATATGTTTGTTATTTTTTTGTTGATCATAAAGATTAAACATTTCTTTGGTAGAGCTATGGATATCTGGACTAATTACAACAAATTTTCCACTAATTGATTTTTTTGGAGTCAATTTTTCACCAATGCCTCTTGCATAAGAGTTTTCTCCCTTTATAAAAAGCGGGACATCTGCCCCAAGTTTTACACCAATTTTTATCAACTCATTTGAACTCAAATTAAGTTTCCAAAGCTTATTAAGAACACATATCGTAGTTGCTGCGTTTGAACTTCCACCACCCAAACCTCCGCCAATTGGGATATTTTTTTTAAGGCTTATATTAATACCAACTTTTTTTGATGTTATTTCTTTAAGTTTATTTGCTGCTTTAAAAATAATATTATCTTCTTGATTAATATTTCTTTCTGAGCAAGATACATTGATATTTGTGCTATCTGAGTTAACAAATTCTAAAGTATCAAAAATATCAATTAGCTGAAATGAGGTATCTAACTCATGATAACCATTTGAAAGCTTCTTAATTACTTTAAGATAGAGATTTAATTTAGCAGGGGATTGTATTATTAGTTTTTCCATTTAGCTTACTGATTAATTAATAATATTATAGTGTTATAACTGTTTCTTGATAATCCATAATTTTTTTATATCCTATAATCAATCGCTGAAAACAGGCCATGAACCTGTATAATATTAATTCTAATAAATTAAGCTCACTTTATACTTTATATATTTTTTAATCATGGAACTTCAGTTATTTGGCATAAATCATAGGACATCAAATGTCTCTGAAAGAGAAAAATTTATTGTTAATGATAATAATCAAATATTACTTAAAAAACATTTAAATGAAAAATTTGGGGATGAGTTAGATTCTTTTTTTGGTCTATCCACTTGTAATAGAACCGAAGTTTATTTAATTGGTAAAAAAGGTATTGCTAAGAGCGTACTTCAAGAGACAAAACTTTTTTTAAGAACAGCTAATATTCCTGATGGTAGCTTCTATTTTTTTGATAATCAAAATGCTTTGGTGCATATGGCTAAAGTTGCATCTGGGATAGACTCACAAATACTTGGTGAGCAAGAAATTCTTGGCCAATTTAAAAATGCTATACAGGTTGCTAAAGATTTAAAGATTTTAAATGGGCAGCTATACAAATACTCTCAGAAGATTCTAGAGATAGTTAAGAGCGTTAGAACTAAAACAAACATAGGACTAAATCCACTATCTGTAAGCGGCTTATCTTTAAAACTTGTAAAGAATATTTTTGAGACACCTGAAGAGCAAAATGTTTTAATTTTAGGAGCTGGATCTTTAGCTCATGCAGTAATAGAGAACTTGCATAAAAAAGGAATAAAAAATATCAAAGCCGTTAATAGAAGCATAAAAAGAATGGTTATATCTAAAAATATTGAGATAACATCTTCAAAGCTAGAAAAACTCCATAGTCATCTTGAAGATGCTGATATTGTTATCGCATCTGCTACTACAGATGTTCCTCTTATAGGTAAAGGCGCAATAGAAAATGCTCTAAGAGTCAGGCGTAATAAACCAATGCTTCTTATCGATCTATCCGTCCCTAGAAACATAGAAGAAGAAATTAAAAATATTGAACAGATATATCTTTTTTCAATAGATGACATTGAAAAGATAACTCAAGACAATCTTGGCCAAAGAGAAATTGAAGCAGAAAAGGCTTTTAATTTAATAGTTTTAGAAGCTCAGCAAGCAAACATAGAGCTGAAAAACAAAAAAATTAAAGATGAAACAAAAAAGAGCTTAGAGGTTTTCTTAAATTCTTTAACTACAGCCGAGCTGGAGAGGTTCAAACAAGCAGAGGATCTAAAGCAAATGATTATGAACATTGCAGTAATAAAACTTGAAGAAAATCCTAAGTTCAATATCCCTAGTATCGAAGAAATAGAACCACATATTATTGAGTCCATGTTTAAAAGGTATATTGAAAATGCATGATTCAATGGTAATAAAGCTTGATAAGCTCAAAGCCAGACTGATAGAAATTGAGGGTTTGCTTATTGATTCAGAGACCGTAAAAGACATAGAAAAATATACTTTATTAAACAAGGAGTTTGCTGATCTGAAACCTATTGTTGATAAATATCAAGAGTATAACGAAGTCACTGATTCAATAAGAGATGCTAATGAAATCTTGGAATCAGATGATGATGAGTTAAAGACTTTAGCTGAAGATGAGTTAAAAGATATTGCAGGTAAGCCTGATAAGATTGAACAAGAGCTTAAAGTAATGTTATTACCAAAAGATTCTGCAGATGATGGATCTGCATTTTTAGAAATTAGAGCAGGCGCTGGAGGAGACGAGGCTGGTATTTTTGCCGGTGATTTATTTAGAATGTACTCAAGGCTTGCAGAAAGAGAAGGCTGGAATATTGATGTTATTGATATCAAACAAGCTGAACAAGGTGGGCTTAAAGAGGTTGTAGCTCAGCTTGAGGGTAAAGGTGTTTTTAAGGTTTTGAAATATGAGTCAGGTGTTCATAGAGTCCAGAGAGTTCCTGAGACAGAGTCTCAAGGAAGAATTCACACCTCAACTTGTACAGTTGCAATATTACCTGAGGTTGCAGAAGTTCAGGATATTGCAATAGACAAGAATGATCTTAGGGTAGACACTTTTAGGGCTTCAGGAGCAGGTGGTCAGCATGTTAATAAAACTGACTCAGCGGTTCGATTAACTCATATTCCCTCTGGTCTAGTCGTTGAATGTCAAGATGGAAGATCTCAACATAAAAATAAAGAAAAGGCTTTGTCGTTGCTAGCGTCTAAACTTAAACAACAGGAGATTGAGAGTCAACAAGAAAGTATTGCCAGTGAAAGGAAGATTTTAGTAGGCACAGGTGATAGAAGTGAGAAAATACGAACATATAATTTTCCTCAAGGTAGAATGACAGATCACAGAATTAAGCTTACTCAGCATAATTTAGATCAAATCATGGATGGAGATATTAAAAGCATTTGCGATGCTCTGATAGCAGAAAATCAACTAGCAATGCTATCTCAGCTAGAGTCAGAATAATTGTCTAGAAGTCTTAATTCTTATATAAAACAAATAAAAGAAATTTCATCTAGTGGTGATAATTTTTCTAAAGAGTTTATTTTTTATCTAAAAGAAGAATTAAATTTATCAGATTTATCTATTTTTGTTGATGACTATAAACTTTCAAAAGCAGAAGAAAATTCTATAAATTTTTTCATAGAGCAAAAGAAAAATGGAGTGCCATTAGATTATATTTTACAAAACTCTTCTTTCTTCAATAACAATTTTTATGTTGATAATCGTGTTTTAATTCCAAGGCCTGAAACTGAACTAATTGTAGAGCATATTCATAATTTAAATCTCTTGCCTGGTATGAAAGTATTAGATGCTGGAGTTGGGTCCGGTTGCATTGGCTGTTCATTAGCAAAATTAAATCCTCAAGTAGATATCTTTGGACTTGATTTATCATTAGACGCATTAAAGGTGGCGAGTATAAATAAAGAAAAGTTCGACCTTAACAATTTCTATTTACTTAATTCTGATTGGTTGCAAGCTTTAAAGGAAAATACATTTGATATTATTATTAGCAATCCACCTTATATTGCACCATTAGACCCTCATATCAATGATCTCAAGCATGAACCTATTGAGGCACTAGTTGCAGAAAATAATGGCCTTGCAGATATTAATCTTATATCAAATCAGGCTTTTATGATTATTAAGGAGGGCGGATTAGTGCTTTTTGAGCATGGATATAATCAATCAGATGAGGTAAAGAGAATCATGACTAAGTTTGGGTTTAAAGACATTACCCTGATAAAAGATTATCAATCTCAGCCAAGGATAACCCTAGGCAGAAAATAATAAAATAAACTATATATCCACAAAATATTCTAGGATTATTAATCGAAACTCATGTCCCACAAAAAGTTTTATAAGACTTGTCCTGACTTATTGGAGCTTCAGCAAATGACTTGTTGCTTTCAATCTCGTCATATGGATTTTGCATAACAGAAAGCATTATATTAAAAGACCTCATATTATTTTTGAAAACTGCTTCATCAAGAGCTTCCTCAACTTTATGATTTCTAGGTATATATAAAGGATTAATTTTATCCATTGAATTAGCAATAGTTTCAACCGCAATATTCTCTTGAGATACTCTTTCCTGCCAAAGCATTATCCATCCATCTAATCTCCTAGAATTGCTAAATAATTTTTTGATTTTAGATTTATCACCAATTAATGCTTTCGAAAGCATTCTAAAGCTAAGAGTAAAGTCTGCTTTTTCTTCTGCCATTATTTCAAGGAACTGCGCAATGAGTTCAATATCATTATGCTCCTCTTTCGAAAGTCCTATCTTAGATCGCATTATAGAGAGCCAATAATTTGTATAAACAGGCTTTATTAATTGCAGAACTTCTGTAAGCAATTTTACAGACTCATCCTTATTATTATCTACTAGAGGAATAAAGGTTTCAGCCAACCTTGTTAAATTCCAAGTTAGTATTGATGGTTGGTTTTGAAATGCATACCTGCCTTGAACATCAATTGAACTAAATACTGTTTCTGGATTATAAGTATTCATAAATGCACATGGACCATAGTCAATGGTCTCTCCAGAAATGCTCATATTATCTGTATTCATAACGCCATGAATAAACCCAATACTCATCCAGTTGGCTATTAATGACGCCTGTTGATTACATATAGCTGCAAAAAGAGCTAGATAGGGATTTTCAACATTTCCTGTATCAGGAAAATGCCTTGAGATTGAATAGTCTGCTAACCTTTTTATTAGTTCGTTGTCATTTTGAAGGCTAGCATATTCATAAGTACCGATTCTTATATGACTTGAGGCAACTCTAGTCATAACTCCTCCGGGAAGGTAGGTTTCTCTTTCTACCTGCTCACCAGTTTTTACGGCTGCTAATGCTCTAGTTGTAGGAATATTCAATGCATTCATAGATTCGCTTATTAGATATTCTCTTAATACAGGTCCAAGAGCAGATTTTCCATCACCTCTTCTTGAAAATGGTGTTGGACCTGAACCTTTGAGCTGAATATCTTTCAGTTCTCCCTTTTTATTTAAAACCTCACCAAGAAGCAGAGCTCTGCCATCGCCAAGATTTGGGTTAAACCTTCCAAATTGATGACCTGAGTAGGCTTGAGCAAGAGTAATTGAATTGAGATGTTTTTTATTACCAGAGAATATATCAACCCCATCTTTTGAGTGAAGATTTTTAAGCTTAATACCTAATTCTGAAGCCAAGCTATCGTTTAATAAAAGTATTTCTGCTGATGGATATTTGGATGAAGAGCTTTCCCTATAAAGACCTTTTAAGTCTCTAGCAAATGTATTTTGGAAATCAATTCCAAGAGCATTTTCTAACATTTATTGAGTTGGTAATTACCTTAATTATTTTTAACATTTCATTGTTGCTTCTTATATAATTTAAATCAAACGATTTTTATAGGGGATAATCCAATGATTGGAGATATGCAAAAATGGGCGCCAAATGTAGCTAGTATTATTGAGCATGCAAAGCAATTTCATCCAGAAAAAGAAGTTATAAGCAGAATGGTTTCTGGTGATATTCATAGAACAAATTATGATGAAGTTTGTATTAGGTCAAGAAAACTAGCATCTGTATTGGTAAAAGATGGTTATAAAGAAGGCGACGTTATAGCAACACTTGCTTTAAATACATATAGGCATTTAGAAATGTATTATGGAATTTCTGGTATGGGTGCTGTTACTCACACTCTAAACTTTAGATTACATCCTGAACAAGCTGTATATATTATTAACCATGCAGAAGATAAAATTATATTTGTTGAAGCTCCATTTGTTCCAATTCTAGAAGCACTAAAAGATCAGTTAAAGACCGTAGAAAAGTATATTATTTTGTGTGATGAGTCTGAAATGCCAGATACTCAACTAAAAAATGCTATTTCTTATGAATCCTATATTGAAGATGGGGATGAAAATTATGAATGGCCGCAACTAAAAGATGATGCAGCTTGTGCGCTATGTTATACATCAGGAACTACAGGAAATCCTAAAGGAGTTCTTTATTCTCATAAATCTAATATTCTTCATGCCCAAGCTTCTTTAACAGCAATGCTTATTAAACCAAGCGATAGTATTTTAATGGTTGTTCCTTTATTTCATGTATTAGCATGGGGTATTCCTTATTATGGCCCTATGTTTGGTCTAAAGCTTGTGATGCCTGGTATGCAAATGGAAGGGGAGCCCCTATATGACCTAATTGACAGAGAGGACGTTTCTTTGGCGTTTGGTGTTCCTACAATATGGATGGGTTTATTAGCTTACTGTAGAGAAAACAATAAAATATTAACCTCAGTTAAAAATACTATTATTGGAGGGTCCGCTCTTTCTCTATCTACTCTTCAAGAGTTTGATGAAGTTCATGATGTCAATGTTATTCACGCGTGGGGTATGACAGAAATGAGCCCATTGGGTACTACTAATGTTCCTACATTAGAAATGGAAAGTATGAGTAAGGATGAAAAATATGCCATTCAACTTAAACAAGGTAAGCCTATTTATGGCGTAGAGTTAAAAGTTGTAGATGATGCTGGAAATGATTTACCTCACGATGGAGAGTCACAGGGACATCTTCTAGTAAGAGGACCATGGATTCTTCAGAAATACTTTAAAGCAGACAATGATGCAGTTGATAAAGATGGTTGGTTTGATACAGGAGATATTTCAGTTCTGGATCAAGATGGCTATATGACTATTAAAGATAGAGCAAAAGATGTTATTAAATCAGGGGGAGAGTGGATCAGTTCTATTGACCTTGAGAATGCTGCATTTGGACATCCTGAAGTAGCAGAAGCTTGTGTTGTAGGCATACCACATCCTAAATGGGATGAAAGACCAATGTTATTCATAGTCACAAATACTGGTGAAGAAATTGATAAACAAAGTATTTTAGACTTCTTAGCATCAAAAGTTGCGAAATGGTGGCTTCCTGATGAAATTATTTTTTTAAAAGAGCTACCCCATGGAGCTACTGGGAAACTTCAAAAATTTGAGTTAAGAGAAGAATATACTAATTATTATATGGAGAATAAAGATGCTTAAAGAAGTTAAACCATCAGAAATAGAATCAGTCATTGGAACAGAGGTCGGGCTTTCAGATTGGGTAAAAGTCGATCAAGAAAGAATCAATAAATTTGCAGAAGCAACTTTAGATAATCAGTTTATCCATGTAGATCCTGAAGCAGCAACGCCAGTGTTTGGTTCAACTATTGCCCATGGCTTTCTTTCTTTGTCTTTAGCTGCAGGTATTCCATTTGATCAAGAAGTAGGTTTAGTTCTTGAGGGGACAAAAATGGGTCTCAATTATGGTCTAGATAAAGTGCGGTTTTTGAGTCCAGTTCCAGTAGACTCAGAGGTCAGAATTAGAATGGAATGTTTAGATATTTCTGAGAAAAACCCAGGCCAATTTTTAGCTAAAACTAAAGTGACTATGGAAATTAAAGGGGTTGAAAAGCCTGCTTATATTGCTGAAACTTTAAGCTTATTTATCGTTTAATTAGTTATCTAGAAGTTTTTTAAGGATATCGTTAACGCTTTTTGGGTTTGCCTTTCCTTGGGTTTCTTTCATAACTTGCCCAACAAAAAAACCAAAAAGCTTGTCCTTCCCACCTTTATAGGCTTCTACTTGAGACGGATTATCACGTATGATATTTTGTGAAATATCTTCTAAAACAGACTCATCTTGTATTTGAACTAGACCTTTATCTTTAATAATCTTATCAACATCTTCACCTGACTCCCAAACTTCTTCTAAAACAGATTTAGCTATTTTGCCTGAAATGGTGCTATCTGAAATTCTCTCGATAAGGACAGCAAAATTATTTGAACTCAGCTTGGATTCTTCGATATCAATATTATCTTTATTAAGAAGGGCACTCACATCACCCACAAGCCAGTTAGCAACTAATTTTGAATCATTTGTTTTTGCACATGCCTCTTCAAACATATTTGCCATAGTTTTAGAGGAAGAGATTATTTTTGCTTCTGCCTCGTCTAGATTTGATTCTTTAATATATCTTTTTTCTTTTTCATCAGGAAGTTCTGGTAAATTATCTTTTATTTCACTGAATTCCTTATCTGATATCACAACTGGAAGAAGGTCAGGACATGGAAAATACCTATAGTCGTTAGCTTCTTCTTTTGAACGCATAGATCTTGTTTCATTTTTAACGCTGTCATAAAGCCTTGTTTCTTGTATAACTGATTCTCCTGATTCTATTATTCTTATTTGACGCTCAATTTCATAGTTGATTGCTCTCTCAATAAATTTAAAAGAATTAATATTTTTTATCTCAGCTCTTGTGCCAAGCTCTGTTGCGTCTTCTTTTTTTATAGATACATTTACGTCGCATCTCATTGATCCTTGTGCCATATTTCCATCACAGATGTCTAAAAAGGTTACCAACTGTCTAATTGCTTTAAAATAAGCAACAGCTTCCTTTGCATTAGATATTTCAGGCTCTGAAACTATTTCTAGTAATGGAGTACCAGCTCTATTCAAATCAACTCCTGTTTCTCCATCAAATAAATCATGTATTGATTTGCCTGCATCCTCTTCTAGATGAGCTCTTGTGATATTAATGATTTTTTCAATCCCATCAACATCAATCTTGATTGATCCTTTTCCAACTATCGGCATTGTCATTTGTGTTATTTGATATCCTTTTGGAAGATCTGGATAAAAATAATTTTTTCTATCGAAAGAAGATACCTGATTAATTTCAGCATTTGTTGCCAGCCCAAAACGAATGGCTTTATGAAATGCTTCTCTATTAGCTACAGGTAATACCCCTGGAAGACCCATGTCTATTAAATCTACATGCGTGTTAGGTTCAGCACCAAAACCGGTAGAACCTCCAGAAAATAGCTTTGATTTTGTTGATAATTGGACATGTATTTCAAGTCCTATAACCGTTTCCCAGCTCATGATATGTTCTCTCCTCGAGGAGTCTTAAGATGAAAATCAGAAGTTTTCTGAAAATTATGAGCGAATTGAAGTATTTTACTCTCTTCAAGAAAGTTACCAATTAACTGAAGACCAATTGGCTTATTATTAACAAAACCATTTGGCAATGATAGCGCTGGAAGACCAGCTAAGTTTGCTGGGATTGTAAATAAGTCCTCTAAATACATTTGGATTGGATCACTGCCTTTTGAACCAGCTTCAAATGCAGCACCTCTTGTGGTTGGAGACATTATTACGTCTACTTGTGAGAACGCATTATCAAAATCATTTTTTATCAATCTTCTCACTTGTTGTGCTTTTTTATAGTAAGCATCATAAAAACCTGCAGATAAAACATATGAGCCAATTAAAATTCTTCTCTTAACTTCATCTCCAAAGCCCTCTGATCTGGTTCTAATGTATAAATCCTCTAAATTTTTTGGATCATCACATCTTGTGCCAAACTTTACCCCATCGAATCTGGATAGATTTGATGAGCATTCTGCTGGTGCAACTACATAATAAGTAGGAACAGATAACGAAATATTTGGAAGTGATATTTCTACAAATTCTGCTCCCATAGACTCATAATGATTTTTGGAATCTTCAAAAACCTTAACAACATCATTATCAAGTTTTGAAAGATCAAATTCTTTAACAATACCAATTTTCATTCCTTTTATTGGTTTGTCTAAATCTTCAGTAAAATCTGGGATTGGTTCATCTAATGAAGTTGTATCTTTTAAGTCATGTGAGCACATATGGTTAAGTAAAATCGCGCAATCCTCTGCAGTTCGTGCCATAGGACCAGCCTGATCTAGGCTTGAAGCAAAGGCAATCATCCCCCATCTTGAAATTCTACCGTAGGTTGGCTTAAGTCCTGTTATTCCACATAATGATGCTGGTTGCCTAATAGATCCGCCAGTATCAGTTCCAGTTGCAGCTGGAACTATTCCGCTTGAAACAGCTGAGGCAGATCCGCCTGAACTTCCTCCAGGTACTAAATTCTTACCCCATGGGTTCTCTACATTTCCAAAGAAGCTAGTTTCGTTTGAGGATCCCATGGCAAATTCATCCATATTTGTTTTACCAACAGAGATGCAGCCAGCATTCTCTAGATTATTAATAACAGTAGCAGAATATGGTGGGACAAAGCTCGATAACATATTAGAACCACATGTTGTTCTTAGGTCCTTAGTACAAAACAAATCTTTTTGGGCGATAGGTATTCCAGACAAAGTTGACTCTACTTTATTATTATCAAGCGAAATAGCTTTTTCAATTGCAGAATCTTTATTGAGAGTAATGAATGCATTTAGATCAATGTTAGATTCTATTAATGAAAAAGTTTCTTTGATCAGTTCTTCATGGGAAATATCTCTTTTAAGGAGCATATTTGATAAATCTTTGATACTTTTGTATTGAATGCTCATTCAACAACCCTTGGAACGAGAAAGTAATCTTCATTTGACCTTGGAGATCTTTCAAGAAAAGTATCTTTTCTGTTTTCAGCAGTAACTTTATCTTCACGAGTGTGTGCTTTTTTCTCTAATGGATTTGAAAGAGGTTCGACACCATCAACCTGTGCTGCATCTAATTGATCAACAAATTTAATAATATTCTCAAGATCTGAAGTTATTTTTTCTTCATTACCTTCATTTAAAGCAATTCTTGAAAGATAAGCTATCGTTGCAACTGTTTTCTTGTCCATATATAGGATATTATTATAATAAGAGTGGGATATTAACCCAACTAAACTATTATTTATATATTTTTTAAGGATTACCGTGGAATTCAACATTTTTAAGACAATTAGGGGCTATTTCTCTAACGATTTATCAATAGATTTAGGAACTGCTAATACCCTTATATACACCAAAGATGTTGGTATTGTTCTTGACGAACCATCGGTTGTTGCAATTAGAGAAGCAAGAGGTCAAAAAACTGTAGTTGCAGTTGGCTCAGAAGCAAAAAAAATGCTTGGAAGAACACCAGGAAATATAAAAGCAATTCGACCTCTTTCTGAGGGAGTTATAGCAGACTTCCAAGTAACAGAAAAAATGCTTCAGCATTTTATCGCTAAAGTACATGAACAAAGATTTATTAAACCAAGTCCAAGAGTTTTGGTATGCGTACCTTGTAGATCTACTCAAGTAGAAAGAAGAGCTATTAGAGAATCTGTTCTTGGTGCTGGAGCTAGGGATGTTAAATTAATTGAAGAGCCTATGGCTGCTGCCATTGGTGCAGGCCTTCCAGTTGAAGAGGCTAGTGGAAATATGGTTGTGGATATTGGCGGTGGTACATCAGAAATTGCAATACTATCTTTAAATGGTGTTGTTTATGCGGAGTCAGTAAAAATTGGTGGTGATAAGATGGATGAATCTATTACATCATGGATTAGAAGAAATTATGGTTGTGTTATTGGTGAATCTACTGCAGAAAAAATTAAATACACTATTGGATGCGCGACTCCTGAGTCTGAAAAGCTTGAGATGTCGATTACTGGAAGAAATTTAGCAGAAGGCATACCAGAAACATTTACTATCAATAGCGATCAAATATTTGATGCTATGAAAGACCCTTTATATGGAATAGTGAGGGCAATAAGAAATGCTCTAGAACTTTCACCACCTGAACTAGCTGCTGATATTGCAGAGAGGGGAATAGTTCTAACTGGCGGTGGTGCTTTAATGAGAGACTTAGATAAACTTATCTCAAGCTCTACTGGAATACCGGTTATCGTTGCAGAAGACCCCTTAACTTGTGTGGCAAGAGGGGGAGGACAAGCTCTTGAGATAATGGATAAATATAACATCGACCTTCTGTCTTCTGAGTAAAAATTATGTCGAGGGTAGTACCCACAAGAGGCACTAAAACTTTATCTTTTTTATTTATTTGTCTATCAGCATTACTGATTTATATCGATATAACTTACAAAAGCTTTGAGGGTATAAAAAACTCTTATAAGTCTTTTACAATATCATCAACTTATCTGCTGAAAGCTATTTCTATAGACCCGCTTTATAAAACTTACAAATTGTTTACTGATAAATCACAGCTCATTAAAGAAAACAAAGAGCTAAAATTAGAATTAGATAAAAGTTATTTATCCAATTACATTATGTCAGCAGATTCTAAATTTTTTGCAGATGATAAGTTAATAAAGACTTTTCTTGAAAGAAATCAAATAAATGATACTTTTTACCTTGCGAAGACCAAATCATTTGATGCTCAACTTTATTTCTGTTGTGCTCAACATAGACTATTTTTAGAAATTTTGAATAAACCAGATATTGATTTTATTGGTGGCGTTGTCATAAATAGTAAAGGTATTGTTGGTCAAATTATTAATGATAGGGGTTTACAAGAAACGCTATTATTAACTGATGCAGATCATGTCATTCCGATAGTTTCTGGTCAATATTTTTGTAATGCTAAGGGTAGTGGGATGCCAGGGAAAATTTCTTGTACATACAGTTCTTTAATTTGGCCTAACAAAATAATTAAAGGCCAAAATTTTTACTCTTCAGGGCTGGGAGGTGTTTATCCTAGAGGTATATTGATTGGTCATGTCAGTAAGATTGAAAATATTGATGATACTCTTGTTAGACTTGAGATAAACCTAGTTTCTGGCCCGATTCAAGAAAATACATTTGGGGTATTAGAACCATGATGAATAAGATTGGTCTTTTTAAAATATTATTTCTCTTATTTACAGCGGATTATCTAGAATCTCTTGTAGCACCAATATTAATAAATGCATATATCAATTTACCCCTAACTTTTTTAACATTTAGTTTTATCATTTATAAATCAGGGTCATATTCAAGCCCTATTTTTTCTTTTTTATTAGGTTTATATGTTGATATTATTTCAGACTCACCAATAGGCCTTAATGCTATGCTTTTTTGTTTGATGTTATATTTGGTAAATAGTTATTCGAATACTTTTAGACTATTTTCATACTTTCAAGTTTGTTTATTTTTTAGTGCTTCTTCGCTCTTTTTTATTGGTTTTACAAACCTCTTTATAAATATTGATAACTTTTCTTACCTAGAGCTTTTTGTCAGTTTTATTTTTATTACAGTTATGCTGGTTTTATTAGCAATTCCAAGGTTTAGCTTTTTAAGAATTGAGTCTAGTAGATGATAAAAACATAAGATGGCAATTTTAAGAAAAATTTATAAATATCTTCTTTATCTAATTTTTTTACTAATTGCCTTGATGGCAGTGGTTTATTCATTATTAATATACAAGCCAGATCTTTCCATTAAAACTTATGATTTATTTTTTATTTCTGATTATTCTCTTAATATAGAATCAGCAACTTCAAACAATTCCTTTTTAAAGCCAATCTTTACTATTAAAAACTTTAAGGTTTTGAATGCATCTCAAGAAGAGGCCATATCAATACCAAACATAACTTTTGGGATTGATGTTGTTAAATCGATCTTAGATCGCAATATTAATTTGTCTTTGTTAGAGTTGGACTCTTTTGCAAGCAAAGAAAGCAGGTCTAATACTACAAAAGAATCCAAATCTATTTTAATAAAAGGGAAAAATTTAAAAATAAATAACAGTGACTTAAGAATCACGTCAGAGTATTTTGAGATTGCAGCAAGTAATGATGATTTAAAAATTATATTTGCTGATGGTTTGATCAATTCCTACCCATATTTAAATATCAATGTATTTATTGGTGATGAAAAAAATAAGATTTATTACTCAAGTGATCATTTTTTTGATGAGGCTTCACTTGAGAAAAATAATTTATTTGATTTATCATCATTTGAACAAAATAAAATTAATTTAAATCTAAAAACAAAAGGAATGTTTAATTACACAACTAAACAGTCTAATAGATTTGATAGATTTAATTTCAATAACTCCATGATAGAAAATAAATCAGGGTTTAAAACAGAAGATATCAAAGCAACTTTATTTTCAGGTATAAATAGATCAATTCATGGGCTTTTTGAAGCAATTATTCCTGATCAAAAGATACATGGAAGCATTTCATATAGTCAAAAAGAGGACTTGAAAATACGGTCATCTATTTTTATGGATATGTCGCAAATAATTCCTCCAAACCAATATCTCTTTCCAGTAGGAGATGAGTCGTTCGAAATTATAATGAGTGTTGGTAAAAAGCAAACATCAATGAGTTTGCATACAAATTTTTCAAATACTCTATTTAAATCTAGTATCAAAGATCTGCATAAACCAAAAAATGAAATGTTGAAAACATCTATTTTCATTGATGACATGTCTTCAACAACATATAAGATAAAAAATAAAAAATTTCATTCATTTATAGATGAAAATAATAATGGTTTTTTTGCATTTGGAGCTTCATTTAATTCAAACCTTAAAGCAGAAAATTTTAAAGATGGTTTCTATATTTTTTTGAATTTGAAAGAATTAAATCTTGATAATATTATATATTCCCAATCAGATGCTGAAAAAGAATCTTCAATAAAAAGAATTAAAATCAAAGCTCAAAAATTTAACTTTCTTAACAACCTATACACTGATCAATCAATAGACATTTTATTTAACGATGAGATAGTGGCCTCTCTTTCTGGAAATGATTTAAATGGAATTATAAATATAGATAAAACTAATTTCATAAAGATTAATTTATTTAAAACTAAATTTAATTTTAAAGGCTTAGATATTGCAAAAAGTGATCTTGCAAAAGAATTAAATAATATCAATCTAAGGTTTATTGGTAGAGATATTCAAACAGAAGATGAGTTATTTCAAGATGTTAATTTCTATATTCTAAAAAATAGAGACATCCTTACAATTGATAATATTATTGTTGATAGTCAAAGATTCAAAATCGGACCTAATGGCAATGATGAAAAGGCATACATTAGCTTTAACAGCATAAAGGACTTATATAAGGTTAGAGGCGCCTATAATTTTGATAATTCATCAGGCTACTTTAATGATATTTTTAACTATGATTTCGATATCTTGGAGTCAGACTTAAATATTCAATGGAATAGCTTCAATGCTCTAATTAATTTAGAGGGGGAGATTTACTTTCTAGTCAAAGATTTAAACCTTAATAGAGAAATTCCTGAGTCAACTCTCTTGAGAGCATTAAAAATATTGAATCTAAACGCCATAGTCGATGGCTCTGATGAATCATCAGGAAATAACCTTTTTATAAATAGGGCTGCTGGTAATATTATTTTAGGAAAGAATAGGGCGCTAGTTAATGCACCAATAAAAATTGAAACCACGGAAGCTAGTATGAGTTGGACTGGCGAAATTCTTAAAAACAATAATGGAGAATTAGATAATCTTAATTTAGACTTGGCTATGAGGATAAAAATTTCTGAAAACATCCCTTGGTATGCAGCTATATTTGGTGGAATGCCAGCTCTTGCAGGCGGAGTGGTTTTAGAAAATATATTCGAGAGCGCAATAGAAGATGCATCAACTATTAATTTTAAGATGCAGGGAACAATAAAAAAACCTGATTTGGTAAGGTTAAATTAAAAAAATAGTCGCCAATCCTAAAAATGATAAAAATCCTATAACATCAGTTACAGTTGTAACCACTACACTTCCTGCAATTGCTGGATCCTGTTTAAAGTGGCGCAATATAAGAGGAACAAAAACACCAGCCATAACAGAACTAATTAAGTTGATTATCAAAGCGCAAGAAATTAGAACTGATAGAATAATCTCATCAAACCATATGTATGTTGCAGCTCCAACAAGAACAGACAAAACAATGCCATTCAGAATAGAAACAGCTAATTCTCTTTTTAGAAGCCATCTCAAATTAGAGGAGCTAATTTGTTCAAGTGTAAGTCCTCTCAAAACTATAGTAAGCGTTTGAGTTGCAGCAACTCCTCCCATACTTGCCACTATAGGCATCAAAACTGCCAGATATACAATTTGATCAAGAGTATCCTTGAATATATTTATTGTCATTGATGCTATGAATGCAGTAATCAAATTCATACTTAACCAAAAAACTCTACTTTTTGCGGCTCTTCCTGGGGGTGCGAATGTATCCTCAGCAACACCAGCCATACCCAAGAAATTTTGATCAGCATCCTCTCTTATAACATCCACAACGTCATCAATAGTTATTCTCCCTATAAGCTTTCCAGACATATCAACTACTGCAGAAGAAATTAAGTCATTTCTTTCAAATAGCGTAGCCACCTCTTTATCATCTTGATTTACTACGATTGGAAGAACATCTGTTTCCATAACTTCTCTGACTGTCAAAGAAAGCTTGCTTGTTATAATTTTGCTTATAGAAAGTTCCCCAACATATTCATCACTTTTTGAAACAACAAAAATTTTATCTGTATTTTGAGGAAGTTCATCTTGGTCTCTTAGGTAGTTAATTACTACCTCTATAGTATGACTTGGCCTTACACTGATGACGTCAGTATTTAAAAGACCGCCGGCGGTATCATCAGGAAATGTTAATCCTAGCTCAATTCTCTGCCTATCTCTCAAAGACATTTTAGATAAAATGTTTTTCATTCTATCCTCAGGAAGTTTTTGGAGGATATCTACAACTTCATCGGGCTCTAATTCTTTTACAGCCTCTGCGAGCTCATCATTAGATATATTTGATACAAGATCTTGTTGTATTTCTTCACCAAGATCAGAAAGGACATCACCTTCTTCATCAATATTTAAAAGAGAAAATAATAACTGTCTTTGTTTTGGTGGTGATGATTCAAGTGCATGAGCAATTTCAGAAGAAGACATTTTATTAAGAAGACGTCTTATTTCATTTGCAGATAAGTCAGAATGTTCATCTAAAATAATTTTTAGATTTTCTTGAATATCCAAATTGTCCATATAATTTATTCTACATGAACTAAAAAAAATTTATCTATTTCTAGATGATGGCAAATTAAGCTTTTTTCTATATTTTGTAATAGTTCTTCTAGCTAAATTGAACCCCTTTTTATTTAATTCAATAGCAATTCTATTATCACTTTTAGGTTTTTTTTCTTCTTCAATAATAGTTTGAATAAGCTGCATTAGTTGAAGTGGTGTAACACTTCTTGTTTTAGAGACAGAAGACACTAATAAAGATTTTAAGAGCATAATTCCTTTTGGAGTATCTATATATTTTGATCTTAATATTCTAGATATAGTCGATGGATGCAGCTCTAATTCATCAGCTAGCTCTTTATTTGATAGTGGGTTTATTTTAAGTGGATTTTCGCCAAAAAAGCTTATTTGCTTTTTGCAAATTAACTCCCCAACTTTAAATACAGTATCATTCCTTTTTTTCACAGATGAAACAAGCCATCGAGCATTTTGTATTTTTTCCAAAAGTTCCTTGTTTGGATTCCTCTTTAGCTCTGTGTTAACTTTTTTTAGTAGCTCTTCATCAATTTTTATTTTTGGAAAGTTATCAGTCACAAAATCGGTATATAACTGACTTTTATCCAATCTTATTTTTATATCAGGTATTACAAAGTTAGTTTCCTCATAGTTTAGACCAGGGCTTAAATCACATGACTTAATTTCATGAATTGCACTATCAATTTTGTTTTTTTCAAAACCTGATGAAATAAGATCATTTCTAATACTTTCAAGATCATCTGATTTATTTTGATCTAAAATTCTATCTACTATAGCTTTAATGTTTTGAGATAATTTTTTCTTAGAAATTTGTATCTTGATGCATTCTTTAAAATTTCTATAGCCTATTCCTGCTGGTTCTAAGTTATGAATAATATTTTTTAAAACAACCTCAATATCATAAAAATTAAATTGATAATCCATCATAGCTTCAAGTTCATCCAAGCCATCATGAAGCTGACCTGACTCATCTATACTATCAATTATAAGTAAGGCTATTCTTCTTGAATTTTCATCGAGGCCAAGGTCTTCAATTTGATTAATAAGATTTTGTCTAAGACTTTCAGAGGCCGATATCTCAAAATCAAAATCATCTGGATTTGCTTTAAATTCAAAATCATCAAAATCTTCTTTTTCAATAAATGGATTTGATTCTATTTCATTATCAATTTTTTGAATTAATTCATATCTAGATAACTGAAGTAAATCTATTGATTTTTTTAATTGTGGTGTCAGAGAAACCTTTTGTTTCTGCTTAAACTCTTTAATTAAAGATATAGCCATTTTTTAACTATACATATTACCAAGGTAGACTTTTTTGACTAATTCATTTTTAGTCAGTTCTTCTTTAGCTCCTTTAGCAATGACTTGACCGTTATTTATAACAATCGCATTATCACATATATCAAGAGCTTCTCTGACATTATGGTCAGTAATAAGAATAGCAATACCTTTATTTTTTAAACCCTTTAAAACATTTTTTATATCATCAATTGCAATAGGATCTATACCGGCAAAAGGTTCGTCTAAAAGTATAATTTTGGGTGACGCAGCTAATGTTCTAGCTATCTCTACCTTTCTTCGTTGACCACCTGAAAGCTGCCTACCTTTTTGATCAAGGACATCTTGAAGACTAAATTCTTCAATTGATTGATCCATAAACTTATCAATTTTATTTTTTTCTTTTAAAGAAATTTCTGCCAATCCATATAAATTTTCACGTACTGTTAAGTTCTGAAAGATTGACGGTTCTTGAGGTAAATACTTAATACCTATATTAGATCGCTTGTGCATTGGAAGATTAGAAATATTTTGATTGTTATAAATAATTTCTCCAGAATCTAAAGGAATAAGACCGGCTATTAGATAAAAAGTAGTGGTTTTTCCAGCCCCATTTGGGCCTAGCAAGCCATTTATAGAACCTTCATTTATTTCAAAACTAATGTCATTAACAATAATTTTATCTTTTATAGATTTTGAAATTTTATTTAAATTTAGCATGATTATTTTGTGCTACTTATTAGAGCTCATTTTTCCATTCTCAGGATTAAAAACAATAGAACTAGATGAGATATTGATATTGTCATAATTCATAACAGCAGAACCAATCAATTGTACTTTGCTATTATTAAAAAATATTATTTTGCTTGCAGAACCATTGAAAGGTTTAGAGGCATTTAATGATCGTATATGAGAAGGTAATCCTTCTAGAGTTATAGTTTTATTTAGCTCATCGTATATAGCACTATCCGATTCAAGAATTAAATCACCCGTTTTTAAAGATACATTTTCTAAAAATATAATTTTATTATCATCAGCTGATATTGATATTGATACTGCATCAACTTCAATACTATCCTTGTATGGCTTTGCATTTATACAAAAACTTATAAATAAAGAGCAAATAAATAATAATTTTCTATTTTGCAATTTATAAAATCCTAGCCTGAATTAAGTCATGCATAGATAGCACTCCAATATTTTGCGCTCCATTCATTACTACTAATGTAAAAATTTTATTTTTTTCCATGATTTTTGCTGCATCTACAGCAAGTGATGATCCATCAATTGTCCTAAATTTCTTTGTCATTACATCTTTAATATGTGTTGTATTGATATCTACCTTTTGATTTAGGCATCTTCTAAGATCACCATCAGTAAAAATACCAATTACTTTTGATTTATCTTTAACTAGAGTAACGCCTAGTCCCTTTTCAGTAATTTCAATCAATGCATCAGAAAGCAAAGTATTTTTTTCAACCACTGGAATAGCATCATCCTTGTGCATGATATGTTGGACCTGGGTTATAAGTTTTTTACCTAATTTTCCTGCTGGATGCGAGCTTGCAAAATCATTTTTTGTAAAACCCTTGGACTCTAAAAGTGCGATTGCTAATGCATCACCAAAAGCAAGAGCAGAAGTGGTTGATGATGTAGGTGCAAGGTCTAGCGGGCACGCCTCACTTTTAATATTTAAAATGATACTAATATCAGAAGATTTAGATATAGTAGAGTTCTTTTTGCCAGTCAAAGACGCTATTTTATATGAGAGTCTTTTAAGTGATGGAATAATGTTTATGATTTCATCAGTTTCGCCTGAATTTGATATCAATAAAACAATATCTCTTTTTTCAATAAGACCCATATCTCCATGCGCAGCTTCAGTAGGGTGTATAAAGATAGAGCCGGTACCAGTACTAGAGAGTGTTGCAGATATTTTCTGGCCAATATGACCCGATTTACCTACACCCATTATTATAAATTTACCATTACTGAGACGAATCTCATCACACAAGTTTTCAAAATTTTTATCAAGCTGAGCAGATAGGCTTTTAATAGCATCAGACTCTATTTTAAATGTTCTTTTAGCTGAGGCTATGTAGTTAAATTTTTTCATATATATAATATTTTGATGAATTTTTATTTATATCTAACTGCTATAATAGACCAATGTTAAAAGCACGTAAAAATTTTTTATCTATATTATATTTTTCACTGTTATCAATTAATCTATATTCTGAAGAAGACCCTTATGTATTTATCGATTCCAATGCACAGGAAATGGTAGTCGTACTAATTGAAAATAAAAATTTATTTTTAGAAGATAGGTTGGCCTATGAAAATAAAATTAAAGAAATATTTGAGCCAATGATAGATTTTAGAAGGGTTGCTGCCGGAGTTATGGGGAGAAAGCATTATATGAAGGCTTCACCCGCTCAAAGAGTTGAATTTGTTGAGGTATTTCGTGACTCTCTGCTTGATACTTATGCTGAAACACTTGCGCAATGGGAAAATCAAAAAATAGAAACTCTCTTTCCAGATGAAAGTAATTTTTCAGATAAAAAAAGTATAGAAGTTAGGCAAATGCTGAATACAGGTAGCAGCAAGTATCCAATCTCATACAAATTAAGAAAATATGAAGATGGCACTTGGATGATTATCAATATTATTGTAAATGGGGTTAACTTGGGCTTAACTTTTAAAAATCAGTTTCAAGCACTGGCAATTAAAAATAATGGCAATATTGAAAAAACACTCGATGGCTGGGTTTCAGATGCTGGGGATGCAGGAATAAGTGGATAAGAATCTAATAGAAGATATTATTCTCAAGCAAATACCTGGTGCGAAATGTTATTTTGATGGCGATACTTGTAATTTAAAGCTAGTTGTTATTTCAGAAGTTTTTAAAGACCTTTCACTTATTGAGCAACATAAGCTAGTTTTAAACTCATTAAAAGATAAATTTGAATCGGGCTCTCTTCACGCATTAAGCTTGGAAACAAAAGCAGGATAAAAATGGAAAAACTTCTTATTAAAGGTGGAAAATCTCTGAGAGGTACAATCAAGTGCGCGGGAGCTAAAAATGCTGCTTTGCCAATGATTGCTGCAACAATATTGTCATCAGAAAACGTCATTCTTAAGAACCTCCCATATCTACAAGATATTACAACCATGTTTGAATTATTAGGCTCAATGGGTGCAAAAATTGTACTTAATGAAAATATGGATTTTGATATCTCATCAAACAATCTTGATGATACTGAGGCAAGGTATGAGCTAGTTAAGACCATGAGAGCATCGATACTAGTTTTGGGGCCTCTGGTTGCAAGGTATGGAAGAGCTAGGATTGCTTTACCGGGTGGATGTGCAATTGGATCAAGACCAGTTAATTTCCATCTTGATGCATTAGAGCAGCTTGGAGCCAAAATTATTTTAAGGAATGGATACATTGAAGCAACTGCAAATGAGCTTGTTGGCACTAAAATTAAATTTGATGGCATTACTGTTACTGGAACAGAAAATATAATGATGGCTGCTTGCTTGGCTAAAGGAACCACATATCTGACGAATGTCGCTAAAGAACCTGAAATAGAAGACTTAGCTAATTTACTAAATGCTATGGGAGCGGATGTTCAAGGAGCTGGTACAGATGAGATTGTAATTAATGGTGTTTCTAACCTTCATGGAACTTCTTTTAGCATTCCTGCTGATAGAATTGAAGCTGGAACATATTTAGTTGCAGCTGCTGTTACAAAAGGCAATGTAAATGTAGATGGTATTAACCCAGAGAGATTATCAAAGGTTATTCAAAAGCTTGAAGAGTCCGGAGCAGATATCTCAATGACAAATAACTCAATTGCATTATCAATGGAAAACAGTGAGTTAAAACCAGTAGATATTACTACTGCTCCTTTTCCTGAGTTTCCTACAGATATGCAAGCTCAATTCTCTGTTATGAATGCTATTGCAAATGGTACATCAAATATTTATGAGACTGTTTTTGAGAATAGATTTATGCATATACAAGAGCTAAATAGAATGGGTTGCGATATTGAAATCAATGGCAATCAGGCAGTTATAAAAGGTGTTAAAAGTTTATATGGTGCCGAAGTAATGGCAACAGACTTGAGAGCATCGGCAAGTTTAATTCTTGCTGGTCTTTGTGCTGAAGGTCAGACCACTGTTAGTAGAATTTATCATATTGATAGAGGGTATGAGAGGATCGAAGAAAAACTCAATTATCTAGGTGCTGAAATATTAAGGCTACCTAGTTAAACTTTTCAATTTCATTTGATGAAATTACTATTTCTCTAGCTTGACCATTTGCGTTGAGTATTTTTAGCTTAATAGTGTCATTAAAAGTTAAGGATTTTAATGATTCGGTAAGATTGGTCCAAGAGCTTGGTGCACCATTAATCTCAATTATAATGTCAGTTGATCTGACCCCGCTGTCATAAAGAGGACCAAATTTATCTATTTCAATTACTCTTAATCCATTAAATGATTGATTGCTTAAATTTACTCTTACATCTGAGACCCTAAAGTTACCGATCCAAGCAGATCTAACTTTTCCATATTGAATTATTTCAGATGTTATCTCAGCAATTGTATTAGATGGTATGGCAAATCCTAGGCCTTGGTAGGCACCTGTTTTTGAAAAAATTTTAGTATTTATACCTATTAAATTACCTTTTTCATTTATTAATGCTCCTCCAGAGTTTCCAGGGTTGATTGCGGCATCTGTCTGAATAAGTTCTAAATAGGGGTTGCCATAATCTCTTCCAGTTGCACTTATTATTCCGCTTGATACTGAAATTCCTATTCCATATGGGTTTCCTATGGCTAGAACTTTATCACCAGTTTTAATGTTAGTACTATCAGCAATTTTAATGGGATTAAGAGACTCATCATCTGAAATCTTTAAAACTGCAATATCAGAATTAATATCAAAACCAATGATCCCAGCTACTTTTTCTTTTCCATTCGCCATTCGGACTTTAACAACCCTTCCTTTAGAAACAACATGAAAATTTGTAACTATATATCCATCATTAGAAAATATAACACCAGATCCAATCGAAATTGGAGCTGGAGCATATATATTATTATCATAGGATGTAATTATAACTACTGAAGAAATAGATTTTTCAGTAGCTTTTACAAATTTATTGTTATCATAAAACATATAAATTGATGTAACTATTGATGCTAAAACAACTAATAATAAATAACTTATCTTTGTTTCTTTTAAAATGCTCATAATATGATTCAAAGTATCATTCATGATCTTAAAAGCCAAGACATTCAACCTGATAAAGGCCAGTTGAATCTTATAAATAATTTAATTTCTAACTATAAAGTTGAGAAAAGTGTATTTAATACTCTGATAAAAAGAGGCAAGAAAAAAGGTGCTTATGTTTGGGGGGATGTAGGAAGAGGTAAGACTGCCATAATCAAATCCTTTATGAAACAAATTTCAAAAAAATCAACTTCTTATCATTACATTGATCTTATGAGTGACATACATAATAAGCTTGAAAGTAATTCAAATATTAAAAACCCCATAGATCGCATTGCAAAAGACTATTGCAAGAAGTATGAAGTAATTTTTATAGATGAATTTCAGGTTGAGGATGTTGCAGACGCAATGATTATTGGCAATTTATTAATTCAATTGGTAAATAAAGGAGTTGAGCTATACATTACCTCTAATGCTCATCCAGATAATCTATATAAAGATGGGTTGCAACGCCAAAAATTTATAAAATCTATGGAATCACTCCAAAGTACTTTATTTATATATAATCTTGATGGCGATTTTGACTATCGAATGCGGAACATCCATCAATTCAAAAAAAATGAAATAAGCTTTTCGTCCGATAAGGGCGATAGATATATAGAAGATTTTTTAAAAGCCAATTTTAGCGGTGATGTAATTAATCACGAAATTATTTCTATTAATTCA
>CAYXZT010000008.1:0-26229 GCA_964469915.1 uncultured Gammaproteobacteria bacterium | reverse complement strand
AGGGAACAGAGCTAGAGATTCAGTATGCAAGAGATACTATGCCTAGAGGTGTTCTTGGTATGAATGCAGCAATGATGGAAGAATATCTTAAGTTTATAGCTAATAGAAGATTAACCCAGATTGGACTTGAAGAAGAGTTTAAAGGTGTCGGCAACCCATTCCCATGGATGTCTGAAATTATAGACCTTAGAAAAGAGAAAAATTTCTTTGAGACAAGAGTTACTGAGTATCAAGTTGGCGGAGCTCTGAACTGGGAATAGTTCGCCCGACCAAGGCAAAGAAAAAGCCTCTATTAAGGGGCTATTTTCATGAATGGATGTTTTTTGTATCCATTGGTGCCTGCATTCCACTAATTTCAAAAAGCACTACTGCGATTGAATTAACAGCAACAATCATTTATTCAATTGGTATTTTTATGATGTTTGGTTTTAGCGCTCTTTACCACAGAGTTAATTGGCGACCAAAAGTATTAAAAATTATGAGAAGGCTAGACCACTCTTCAATATTTATAATGATAGCTGGAACATTTACTCCTATATGCCTTTTAGTGCTTCCAAAGAATGTTGGTCTTCAACTACTAGCAATAATTTGGGTAATTGCAGGTATTGGAATACTTCAGGTTTTGTTATTTTCAAATATGCCAAGAATGGTTAGAGCGAGCTTTTATTTAATAGCTGGATATATAGCAATACCCTACCTCTCAATAATGTCTTCCGTAATGGGGTTTACTAATCTTGTATTAACTGTAGCAGGTGGAACAATATACTCAGTTGGTGCTATAAGTTACGGGTTAAAGTTCCCTGATTTCAATCCTAAATATTTTGGTTATCATGAATTCTTTCATGTGCTTGTATGTGTAGCTGCAATACTTCATTTTATTGTGATTTATTCGATTGTAGGGAGTTAGTTTATGAAAATCTATTCAAGTAGCTTTGCACCAAATCCAAGAAAGGTTTTAATTTATCTAAAAGAAAAAGGAATTTCAGATATTGAAATTATTAATTTAGATCTCGCTAAATTAGAGCATAAAACACCTGAGTATAAAGCAATAGCACCCAACTCAAGAGTACCTGCCCTTCAACTAGATGACGGCACAGTAATACTAGAAACAACAGCCATGTGTAGGTATCTTGAGTGCCTCTATCCTGAACCTAACATGTTCGGTGAAAGCCCAATGGAAATAGCATCTATAGAAATGTGGTATTCACGAGTATCTTTTGAGTTGATGATGCCTCTCATGCATGGTTTTAGACATACTCACCCCCATATGAGTGAAATGGAAAACCAAAATCAAGAATTCGGTTTAGCTCAAAGAAAGCTCGCGGTAAAAGAGCTTAAAAATTATGACAAAATTATTGAATCTAGAGAGTTTATTGCTGGAGATAGGTTTACATATGCAGATTTACAAATGGTAACTTCTTTGCAATTTCTGGTGAGGTTAAACAAATTAGATATTGAAGACTATGAAAACCTGAATGATTATATTATTCAGGTTTCCAGTCGTCCGAGTTTTTTAATTTAGCTTATTGTTTGTTAATAAGTTCAAATATTTTAAGAGTCTGTTCTCCACCATTTTGAAGTGCTCTAGCATCATCCATATCAGAAATAGTGTCCCAGTTTGCAGCAATATTTTCAGGGGTCATGTCTTCTCCAGTTCCTAAGAATACGCCCATGGTTTCATGAATAAATATTCTTGAGTAAACTCCTGCTCCTGCAGCCATAACTACACCATTTGGCGCATCTTTTCCTGATAAATAAATTACAGCAGGTGTAACATATTCAGGTTGCATATTTTTACCAAAATCCTCTGGAATTAAGCCTTCGGTCATTCTTGTATATGCAACTGGTGTTATTGAATTTGAGAAAACATTATATTTTTGACCTTCAATCTTAAGAGTGTTCATAAGACCAACCATGGCCATTTTTGCAGCTCCATAATTACTTTGTCCAAAGTTTCCATAAATACCACTAGATGAGCTTGTAAAGACAATCCTGCCGTAGCCCTGTTCTCTCATAATTGGAAATATTGTATGAGTACAATTTAATGTCCCTTGGAAGTGAACATCCATGACAAGTTTAAAATCATCCATAGTAACGTTGTGAAAACTTTTATCTCTCAATATGCCGGCATTGTTAACGAGGACATCAATTCTTCCCCATTTATCCATTACCTCTTTTACCATATTTTCTATTGCTGGCAAGTCGGTAACACTAGCCCCATTAGCTATCGCTTCACCGCCCTCGTCCTTTATTTGTTGCACAACTGCCTCAGCAGCATCACTAGTTCCACTTCCATCAACACTACCACCGAGATCATTTACAACAACCTTTGCCCCTCTTCTTGCTAGTTCTAATGCATGCTCTTTACCAATCCCACCACCAGCACCAGTTACAATAGCAACCTGATCATCAAATCTAATACTCATTTAATTTCTCCCTTTTTGTTGGAACTCATTCTTTGTTTTAAAATAGATAATTATTCTAATCAAAATTTTAATTTTTTACTATGTTGAAAAAATATGATTCCAAAGATTATCCTAATCTTGAAATAACAATGCATGAATGTATTGATGATATTGTAATAATCAATCAGTGGTACCAGGCATGCCTTGAAAATATTGATTGGGTTGAAGGCGAAATTAAAATTTTTGGGAAAACTCATAAGATTCCACGATTACAAGCCTGGTATGCTGACAAAGGAATCAACTATAAATATTCAGGTAAAACTTTAAAACATAATTATTGGAATAAAGATCTGATTGATATTAAGTCTTCTATAGAAGCATTATGCAAATGCACCTTCAATTCAGTATTGGCAAATCTTTACAGAGATGGTTCAGATTCAATGGGACTTCATTCTGATGACGAAAAAGAACTTGGGCATAACCCCACAATCGCCTCCCTTTCCCTTGGAGAAGAAAGAGAAATAGTTTTCAAAAATAAAAATGAAAATATTAGTCTCAAAATTCCTCAACTTCATGGTCAACTATTAGTTATGCATGGTTCTACACAAGAATATTGGAAGCATGAAATAAAAAAGACAAAAAAATTAAAAAAGCCGAGAATTAACTTAACGTTTAGGAATATAATTAGCCATTAATTTTATTAATTTATATAAAGGAATAATATGAGCTCAAGAGTAAAAGTAGTAGTAACTGGCGCAGCTGGTCAAATTGCATATTCATTAATACCAAGATTGGTTGATGGCAAAACATTTGGCAATAGAATTGTCGATTTATGTCTTGTTGAGATTCCTCAAGTTGTGAGCAAATTAGAAGGCCTTGTTATGGAATTAGAAGATTCATACTTTCCTCACATGGGTGAAGTAACTTATACAGATAATTTTGAAGAAGCATCTCATGATGCAGACTGGTTCTTGCTTGTTGGCAGCATTCCAAGAGGTATCGTCTATGAAGGTAAAAAAATTGAAGAAAGATCAGACCTTTTAAAAATAAATGGTGGCATTTTTGTGGGTCAAGGAAAAGCCATTGGCAAAAACGGTAAAGAAGATGCGAAAATATTAGTTGTTGGAAATCCTGCAAATACCAATGCTCTAATTGGGAAAAATGCTGCAGGAAAAGATAGTCAGCTCTGGATGGCTATGACTATGCTTGATTCAAGCAGAGCTAAATCAGTTCTTGCAAAGAAAACGAATAGTAATATTGACCAAGTAAATAATATGATTATTTGGGGTAACCATAGCCCTACCATGTACCCCGATGTAGAAAATGCAACTATAAATGATGAGTCCATCTCTTCAATAATTAATGATATGAACTGGGTTGAAAATGAATTCCTTCCAACTGTGCAACAAAGAGGCAAGGCGGTAATAGATGCTCGTGGCGCATCATCAGCAACCTCAGCTGCAAAGGCTGCACTTGATACAGTGATAGCTTGTGAAAATGCTACTGATGTAAACAATAGCTTCAGCGCAGCAGTTGAAAGTGATGGCTCCTATGGCGTTCCAGAAGGTCTGATTTGTGGCTTTCCTCTAATAACTGATAGTGATGGGAATGTTACTATAAAACAAGGTTTGGAATTATCTGAATTTGCGAAACAAAAATTTCAAGTTTCAATTGACGAGCTATCTTCTGAAAGAGAAGCAGTAAAACATTTAATGAAATGATTCAAAAAAATAAATTTATTTTTAAATTTATTTATGGTGTCTTAGTAGATGAAGAATGCGAATCAGCTAAGATTATTAGCAAACAAGACTTATCAAAATTAGTAAAAAGTTTAGAGAATACTGCTACTAAAAATATTAATATAACTCCTGATTTAAGTCAGGTTTCCCAATCCAATGATGATATTTTTATAGTTCTTGATGATGTTGAGCTTACACAAGCTGATATTGGAAAAATTAAAAATCTTCTTAGTCAAAAAATTTTAATATGTACTAATGCTGATAAAGTTACTGAAACCAATGAACTCATGGTGAGATTGGGCTTTCAGCTTGAGTTTACTAATATTGATGATAATAAAATGTGTTTTTCATATAATCTGAAAACTTACAATAACAAAAGGTCTTGGAACAATGCAGAGGGATGGGCAAACCCTGAAAATTTTGACAAATTCCGATGGTAAGTTATTTAAAACTAGATAGAAATTGAAGGAACTCAATATTTCCACCCTCAACAGAAATATCACCAGCAGCAATAGATTGAACTGGATTCTTTAAGCCTGATATAGCCAACTTAAACTCTAACTCACTGCTCTTAACACTAATATCGCATTGATCAGTTTTATCTGATATCTCTGCAATTTTATTCCTTAGTGTTATTGTTTTATTTAATCCAGATAAAAAATTAAAACATACTGAATAATTATCTTTATAAAAATTTTCAGGATTCAATCTCACAGATAAGATATTAAAAAGTGTATCAATGGATATTTCATTAACTAAATCTTCAGATCTTTCAGACTCAGGAAAGCCTTTAAAATCTCTATTAAGCTCGATAGCAGATGTTAATAAGTAATTTCTTTTATTTGGATTTGACGAGCGCTCACCAATATAGATTAATGCTTGTTTTCGTAACAACATTGTTTCTTCAAGCTCGTAATCTAAAGCAATTAGCCTATCACTAAGTTGTAAAGCCCATTGCATATCTTCCTCATTAATAGCATTTTTTAAAGCTAGAAGTAGCTCCTCATTGCCTCCTAACAATTTTGAAAATCTTATTGCTTCTTCAGTACGCGAAAGTGGATCGAGATCTGCTGGGTTACCATTAAACCAACCTAGATATCCATTATAAATACTCTTTACAGACCACCTAACCGTTCCATAAAACTCTTTTAAAAATGGAGAATTTTTTATTTCATCAGGCAAATCAATCATTTCAACTATCTGATCTGGATATAGACCTTCATTCATGAGTCGTACCGTCTGGTCATGAACAAATTGAATGGCATCTCTATAGATTGTTAATGCGCTATATATGTCATCGCCAACTACAGGTCTTGTATGACTTGGAAATAAGAACTGCGTATCGAATGATCTCATATGATCTAAACTGTCAATCCAACCCATAACATCCCTGTGAGTTGTTCCTCTAATGGTGTAAAGATTAGGAAATGTTTTGTAAATATTATCCCCAGGCATCAATGATTTATGCTTAGGAAGCCAAACAAATAGCTGATCATTTGTTTCGCCTGGTGCATGAAAAAGCTGTATTTCTATGCCAGCTATTTCAAGCATCAATTTGTCTTTAAAAGTAGTATCAGGCTTTACATATCCAGGGGGTGATTTTGAAACATTCAGACTTTTTCCAATACCAACGTTTACTAAGTCATCTTCAGGTAATTGAGTTCCAAACATCCTAGTGCTTCTTGTGCTTATTATAGGATTAATAATTCCCAGGATTCTTTGCATATAATAGTCCGTTGACTCATGCGCAATTATCTTTGGTCTATCTTTTTGAGTAGTTAAATAAAAAGAAGTGCCGAAAGTGTGGTCTCCATGATTATGGGTATAAATAACAGCAGCTATGGGATTAGAATTTTTTTTCTTAAAAAGTGAGTATATTTCTTGTGCCTCGGACACACTATCTGCTGAATCAATTATTATATTGCCATCGACACCCTCAACCATTATTGAGTTTGCAATCCCAAAACCGATTGCTACATGAACTTTTCCGCCTGGAGTATCATACGATAATATCTCTTTATTAAACTCATTAGAATGATTGACCAACATTTCTACTTTAGAGATTTTAGGTATTGGTGTTGATGCGTCTTGTGAGCAACTAAATAAAAATACTAATGCCAAAAATCCAATGGCATGGTTAAATTTTTTTATTGAAAGCACAAATAAAAGGCCTAAAAATTATAGAAAGCTAACCATTATTTCATCTACAAGGATGTCTGATTTATCCTCATTTCCTATAGCGCTGGAATAGTTTGATCTCCAGACAGTTACTACTGTCCATAACGTTTGATCTTCAGCAGCATCTTTTAAATTTATTCGTAATATGTTTTCTGTTATTGTCCTGACGTCTCTATCGAACATATAACTATTCCAATAATATCTAGAATAGTGATAATTTGACCTGTCAGTCTCGACCTTGTCCTTGCTACTTAAATTAATATTAAAAACCAAATTTGAAGAAGATGAATAATTTAAACCTCGATTTTCAAGAGCATTCTTGAGGTTATCTTTGAACCTTTCAAGCTCAATTGGGTTAATTTCTGCACTTATATTGGACTCATTTATATTTATATAAAAGTCGTTATAATTGCCTAAGTTAAAAGTATCAATTGAATCAACTTCAATGTTAGATTGGGTGGTAGCACAACCAACCAAGATTAATATACTGGCTAATTTTATAATTATTTTCATAGAATAATTGTACATGTTTTTATAAATTTTATTATGTTTAAACTTCAAGACCAAAAATATATTCCATTATTAGACCTTAATGCCCAAATATATAATGAATCTCAATTCAATTGCAAGCACGTTCATCTAGACTCTGATAGCGATGAAATGGTCTTTATGGTGGCATTTAGAACCATACCAGAGGACTCTACTGGTGTGGCGCATATTCTAGAACACACTGCTTTATGTGGGTCAAAGAAATATCCAGTAAGAGATCCTTTTTTTATGATGATCAGGAGATCACTCAATACATTCATGAATGCATTTACTTCGAGTGATTGGACTGCCTACCCTTTTGCTACATTAAATAAAAAAGATTTCGATAATTTACTTGGGGTTTATTTGGATTCAGCATTTTTTCCAAACCTTGATAGTCTCGATTTTGCCCAAGAGGGACACAGGTTAGAGTTTAAAGATAAAAAAAATATTAAAAGTGAGCTTGAGATAAAGGGTGTTGTATTTAATGAAATGAAAGGCGCAATGAGCTCGATCACAAGCCAGTTATGGCATGGAATGTCTAGACATCTTTATTCATCATCTACCTATAAACACAATAGCGGTGGTGATCCAGAGGAAATTTTAGATCTAACTCATAACGACTTAGTTGATTTTCATAAAAAGCATTATCATCCTTCAAATGCGACTTTCTTCACGTTTGGAAAAATTGATCCTACTGAAATACAAGAATTTATAAAAACCAATGTCCTATCCTGCTTTGAGCCATCATCTGAAAAGCTTGGTGTTCAAAATGAAGAGAGGCTATCTTCACCTAAAATAAAATCTGACTTTTATAATCCGTTACCAGGAGATGAAGATAATCATCATGTAGTAATCAGTTGGTTGCTTAACGAGAGTCATAATCCTGTAGAACTTCTAGAAACATATTTAATGTCTAATATTTTATTAGATAATTCTGCGTCACCATTAAGAAAGGCCTTGGAAAGTTCTTCACTTGGTAAATCACCATCTCCATTAACTGGTCTTGAAGCAGATCAAAAAGAGCTTGTCTTTGCAGCTGGGCTTGAAGGTGTTAGTGCAAATAAACATCAAGAGGTTGAAAACCTAATTGTTGATTGTTTGAAAAAATTAATATCAGAAGGTATACCTAAAGAACTGGTCGATTCTTCACTTCACCAGCTTGAAATAAGGCAGAGAGAAATAACAGGATCTGGCATGCCGTTTGGTCTTCAAATAATGCTTACATGTCTTCCAGCTTGTATTCACAATGATGACCCGTTGAATATTCTAGATTTAGACAATGCTTTTAATATTATTAAAGAAAGGCTTGAACAAGATAATTATATTGAGAGTTTGATTGAAAAAAACCTCATTAATAACAACCATAAACTAAATTATTCTTTAATTCCTGATACAAATTTTAATAAAAAAAATGATGATCGTATCTATGAAAAGTTAAGAAACAAAACTAAAAATCTTACAGAAGATGATAAAAATAAAATTATTGATTTAGCGCAAGCACTTGAGGCCCGACAGGAAGCGATTGATGATCCTGAAACTTTGCCTAAAGTGACTAAAGAGGATATACCAGCTTCAAGAAAGTACCCAATACCATCGATATCATCTTATATGGATATAGATAGTTATTATTACAAATCAGGTACTAATGGCCTTGTATATCACACTATGTTGTTCCCATGTGATAGCTTAAGCGATAAAGAACTTCAAATATCTAGCTTGTATGCCAGCTCATTGACAGATGTAGGACTGGGCTCAGATTCTTATGAACAGATTCAAAAATATCAATCCTCTATTACCGGCGGGCTTTCTGCATCATTTATGATGATTCCTAACGAAGATGGCTCTGAACATATGCTTGCTTTGAAAGTAAGTGGTAAAAGTTTAGAAAAGAATGCTCATTTGATGCATGAATTAATTTTAAAAACAGTCAATGAAGCCAATTTAGATGATAAGAAGAGAATCAAAGAATTATTAAGCTTTATATCTGCAGATAACGAGCAATCGCTTACTCAAAATGGCCATATTCTTGCAATGGCTAATGCAGCAGCACAAATAACTCCTGAAGCTTCGACAAATGACCTTACATCAGGAATAAGATTTATTAATAACACTGGAATATTGTCAAAGGATGCTGAAAACAGTGAAAACCTAGATATTTATATTAAAAATCTTAAATCTATTCAGTCTAAAATATCATCTGCTCCAAAGTACATCTTTACGGCTTCTTCTCTTGAAGAAGAGGAACTTAATCTAAAACTATCTAATGCAGAGAATGCTGTTACAGTTAGTGATCAAAAATTTGTGAGCATCCAGAATGACTCAGTTGGATGGATAACAGGCTCACAGGTTTGTTTTTGTGCTGAAGCATTTCCATCAGTTGAGTCTTCACATGAAGATGCACCAGCCTTATCAATACTTGGTGCTGTTCTTCGCAATGGGTACCTGCATTCTGCTATAAGAGAAAAAGGTGGAGCTTATGGTTCAGGTGCTATGCAAGATTCTAATAATAAAGTATTTAAATTCTTTTCATACAGAGATCCTAAATGTTCTGAAACTTTTACAGAATTTAATAATGCTAGACAGTGGTCACTTTCCAACATAACAGAGGCTCAATTAGATGAAGGAATATTGGGTGTTATATCAAGTATTGATAAACCTATGTCGCCATACGGTGAAGCTGTTAGCGATTTTATGAGTGAATTAGATCATAAAAAGCAAAAAGATAGATTGCTATTTAGAAACAGAGTTAAAGAATGTACTGTTAGTGATCTTGTAAGGGTATCAAAAAAATATTTGTTTAGTGAATCTAAAAAGTCAGTAATAGCCGGTGAGAACTTTCAAGATGAAATTCAAAAGATGGGTTTCAAATTAAAAAATATTTAATTAACCAAAGAATAGGAATTTCTTTTTCTTTAAATCTTTTGCACAGCCCCAATACTGCTGCTGGTACTTTGTAGATCTTGCTTGAACTCTATCAGATACTTTGACAAGCCATTGTTTCTTTCTATAGGTTTTTTTCTTAAATCCGCCGTAGCCCTCATGGTATGCCAAATATAGAGATCGTGCGTCAGTTCTTTCAAAACCTTGATAGTAACCTTTGCTTGCATACCAGCCAATAAAGTCAGCAGAGTCTTTAAAATCCTTCCTATTTGCTCTCGAATTACCAGTTTCGTCCTTATAATCATCCCATGTCATGGTTAATGCTTGCGAATAACCAACAGCAGTTGAAGGTCTAAACCATGGAATAAAACCAAGAAGCTTTTCTCTTTCGGGTCTAGCATCTGACTTAAAGCTTGATTCCTGATAAACAAAGGACATCAGGACATATGGCGGTATCTTCCATCTTTTCTCAGATCTCATTGCAGCTTTATACCAGCTTCTTTTTTCTTCAAATATAAGACAAATATTATCTGGGTTTTCAGGAGGCTTAGTTACGCATGACTGAATAAAAAAAATTATAAATATTGCACTCAAAAAATTTATTTTTTTTGCCAGCATTATATTTTTTCTCCTACTTCAAAACCCCTAAAAGTTTTAAATCTTGGGAAACGCAAGCTATATGATTCGCCTTCCATACTCTGGGTAATTGCATCAGCTCTTATTTCAATTAACTGACCAATAAGTTGATCCTTTGATGCCCAAAACTTCTCTCTATCTTCATCTGTTAGACCGCTACCAACACTCAAAGAGAAGAACTTGCCATCGTCTTCACCTTCTACAGTAAATGCACCAAGCTTGCCCTCGTGCTTACCTGTACCCTCCTGTATTTGAACCACTTTTAATGTTACTTCTATAAATGGTTTTATTTTAAGCCAGGCATGGCTTCTTTTGCTTTCATATAATGCAGTTTGTGGCTTAATCATTAATCCCTCATAACCTTCGCTTAAAGCTTTTTTATTCATTTTAGAAAAGGTCTTTTCACCAGCTTCTGTGTCAAAATCAATAATAGTAAAGTCTACAGGCCTAATGCAGTCAGAGAATTTTTTTGAAAGCAAATTCAAGACTTCTTTCCTCTCCAATGAATCCAGTGTACTTTTTCCCTCATTGAACTCTGACAATGGGAGAACATCAAATAATGCAAGAAAGGCATCTTCTGTTTGCGCTCCTTCTTTACGATGCACTTGTTTCATTAGTGATTGGAAATCATCGCTCATCACTTCACCATCAAATACTAAATCATTAAATTCTTTTTTACTAAGTGCTTCCTCTATATGTGGGAAGTTACTCAAAATTTTACCGTTCCTGCTATATAAAGTTGTTGAATTGTTTTTAGTAATACCTATTACTCTCACCCCATCATATTTATATTCGACCAAGCAAGGTCCTTTAATTTTTTTTGGATGCTTGGCGCCATCATGGGCAAGCATGCAAGAGAACACTGGAACTCTAAAATTTATATCCATTCTTTTAGCTACATTATTGACTGTCTTTTGACTAACACCACATCTTAAATCTTTAATTAAAATACGCCTATACCAGTCATTCCATTGCTCAGAAGTTGCTTCTTGCATTAATTCTATTATTAAATCTCTTGCCGCATGGCCAGTTCTATCTCGGTTAATTAATAAAATTGCATTCTTCTTAAAATTATCCCAATTAAGTCCAGGACCATCTTGATTTGAATCTGGAACTTGTTTTACACCAAAGGTTACTAAAGAATCTAGACACATAGCCAAGCCTTCTTGAATTTCTGTATCATTTAAATGATTTTCAATAACATCTTCCTTAAAAAGCCTACTATTATCACTTTCAAGCTTTTGAATAATTTTCCAGGGGAGCATCTTATTTGCCATTATCTTTTTTACTGATCAAACTTTTTTAACTGTCTTAATCGCATAACTTCTTGAGCTTTAGACTCAATATGAGAAATCATTTGTTTGGTTATTGGAAGCCTCTCTGAGTCGCAGATATTGGCATAAAATTTTTCAGAGAAACTATAAGCAAATGCTACCATCTCCCTTACGGCTGATAGAGGATCTTCTACATTATTCAAATCAGCTGCCATTAAAATTGCAAAGGTTTTTGTATTTTCTTCAAATGTTCCTGGATTAAGTGCATTAGCAACTCTGAAAACTTCTTTTTTACTTGACCCCTTAAAAGAAAAAAAGCCATGCACTAGCCTTGCTTTTGAGTTATTCATAAATCCAAAGAGCTGATCAATATCAAATGATGATTTATCCATTGATATTAAATTAAGTATTACTAATTCTTGATCACTAACAAACTCTTGCTCTTCAAAATCAAATGATTTTTGGGTTTCTAGCTTAACATCATCAAATTCTTTAATTTCAAATGAATCTGTTACAGGTTCAATTTTTACTTTTAAATCATTTGAACTAGAAATTTTTCTTATAAAGAAAAACAAAATAGTTAAGAAAATTAATACAGAGAATCCTATTAAATAAATATCAAAATTACTTTGCATTTATGCCTCTGCAAATTCAAGGGCTTGGTTAACATCAACCGTAACCATCCTCGAGACACCAGCCTCTTGCATGGTTACTCCCATTAAATGATCACTTTTTTCCATAGAAACTTTGTTATGAGTGATAAAGATGAACTGAACGGTTTTTGACATTTCTTCAACCATATTGATAAATCTCATAGTATTTAGATCATCTAGTGGAGCATCCACTTCATCTAGAATACAAAATGGTGCCGGGTTTAATTCAAATATACCAAACACTAATGCTAGAGCCGTTAAGGCTTTTTCTCCACCTGAGAGTTGGGAAATAGATGAATTCTTTTTACCAGGAGGTCTTGCCATTATCACAACACCTGCATTTAATGCATCACCCTCTGTTAAAGCTAATTCAGCATAACCTCCCCCAAAGAGCTTTGTAAAAACTTCTTTCATTCTTGCATTAATAGCATCAAAACTATCCTGGAATCTTGTTTTTGTTTCTGCATCAATTGTTTTAATTGCGCCAGAAAGCTTGTCTAAGGCCTGAGTTAAATCTTCATATTGAATATCTAACTCCTCTTTTCTTTTTGATTCTTGGGCAATCTCTTCTGGAGCCGCTAAGTTAATAGCCCCTAACCTAATAATCTTTGCTTGAATTTCAGCTAATCTATCCTGAAGATCTTTTGTATTTAACCCTTCATATTTTGAATAATCTATCTCTTCTATCTTAAGTCCAGCTTCTTTTATTTTAGTATTAGCATTTTCAAGATTTATTTCATAAGTTTTTAAATCTAGTCTTACATTTGTAACTTTTTCAGATATTGATTTAAGGTCTAACTCAGCTAGAGATTTTTTATTTTCAAGATCTCGCATACTTTCATTAAACTTAGACTGTTTTTGACGAATATCTAATAGAACTGATTCTGCTTCAGAGCTTTTATTTACTAACTCAGACATAGAATTCTGAATTTCTAGTTTCCTGTCCTGATTACTCTTAATAGTTTCAGATAATTCATTTTGTCTTTCTAAGTATTCATCTGGTGATGCTAAATTAATAGAACCAAGACTGTTAATATTTTTTTGAACTTCATCGAGCGAAACTTCAAGGCTTTCTAAATCCATTCCTTGATAATCTTCGGGTTTAAGATTTGATATATTAACTTCTGCCTTATCTAATATCTGAGAAGCATTTTGTAAATTAATTTCATAGGTCCTAAGATCTAGTCTAAGATCATTTACTTCTTTTTCTACAGCTCTCAACTCATTTGCTACGAATAATTTACCTCCATCCAGCTCCCTAACTTCTGAATCTAATTCAGATAATGTAGCATTATGAGATGCAAGATCGTCAATAAGTTTTGTTTGTTGAGCGTGTAATTCTCTAAGATTTTTTTCAGCCGACATCTTTTCATCTGAATTTCTTTTTAGGAGTTCTTCGATTTCTTTTTGTCTTTTAAGAAACTCTTCTGTATATGATTTAGACTGATCGGATGCAATCTTGAGAATACTCATTAGTAACTCTTTAAGCTCCTTAACCTTTTCATTAATTACAGTTGCGCTTGAGCCGAGATTAGTTAAAAGCTCAGAAATACTATCTATTAAATGTATTGTTTTTTCCTTAGGACTTAAATTTTCTGTGTTAGATTCTTTTTCTAGAGCTTTTTCATAGCTATCTTTTGCTGAAACTAGATCTTTATTTGCTTGAATCTCAACTTTATCTAAATTATGTATACTCCCCTCGAGCCTTGCTATATTACCCCCAATTGAAAAACTTGCTGCTTTCAATTCGTTAACTTTTTCATTTGCAATTCGTTGCTTATCTTTAGCAACTTTTATTGTTTCTTCTCTTGAATCAAGATCCAGCTGTTTAGCTTCAATATCGGTTTCTAAAGGTTTAATTTTTTCTATAATCCTATCTTTATTTTTAACAGAATCTAATGCTTTAATAATTGCTATATTAAGTTTTAGCTCCTGCTGTTTTGGGCTTAGGTCTTTAAACGATGATTCTTTTTCTAATGCTTTCTTATAACTGTCTTTAGCCCTTTGAAGAGAGGACAGATTAGATGCCTCTGACTTAGATATGTTTTGAAGGTCAGCTTCAAATTTAGCTATTTCTGCACCAATAGTGTAAAAATTCTTTTGTGCTAATTCATAAGAGTCTACTACCGACTCATTTTGAGTTCTATATTCGTCTATTTGGGATTGCTTGGTATCTGATTCTGCCTGTTTGATTTTAAGATCTCTGTTTAGGCCATCAAGATTTTTTTGAAGCTGATCTCTGTTATTTTTAGCCTCCAAAGAAAATAATATAGCAGTATTTATTTGGTTTTCTGATTCCTCTTTCTTTAGAGCATTATATTTTTCTGCAGCATTTGCCTGATTTTCTAGTCTTCGAATAAGTCTTTCTATTTCATCTTTGATATCCTTGACGCGAGATAAATTTTCTTTAGTCTTCTTTATTCTGCTTTCTGTCTCTCTTCTTCTTTCTCTATACTTTGATACTCCAGCAGCTTCTTCAATGTGTGTTCTAAGTTCTTCTGGCTTGGCACTAACTAATCTACTTACCATTCCTTGCTCAATAATTGCATAAGAGCTAGGGCCAAGTCCGGTCCCTAGAAATATATCTTGTACATCTTTGCGTCTACATTTCGTGCTATTTATATAGTAGGTAGATTGTGCATCTCTATTCATCAGCCTTTTAATAGATATTTCGTTAAATGCTGAATATTCTCCACCTATTTTTCCGCTTGAGTTGTCAAAAAGAAGCTCAATACTGCATTGACCCGATGCCTTTCTATTTTCAGAGCCGTTGAAAATAACATCTACCATTGAGTCGCCTCTTAAGTTCTTTGCTGAGAGCTCTCCCAGCACCCATCTAACAGCATCTATAACATTTGATTTACCACAACCATTTGGACCAACAACGCCAACTAAATTTGTAGGAAAAGATATCTTCGTTGGATCTACGAAACTTTTAAAACCTGCTAGTTTTATGTGTTTAAGCTGCATTGCGAAGAGTTATTTTATTATGAATATATTAAACTATTGTCACTTTTTTAACCATTCATTTGGGCTAATTTTATAGGTATTTGATGGTGTGGTTTGATCTAGTAAAATCAATGCTTCGGTAATATATTCCAGTCCACTTTCACTGCATTTTAATTCTACTTTCACATCTACTGTCTCTTTATTTAGATAAGCAGATGCAATATCAAAACCTGGAATTGAAGAGCTTGTATTATTAAGTGATACCTCTTCCTTATTACTAAAATTTGCTCTTGCGATTGGTATTGCAGGCCCATTCATAATAAAAACCTCTATTAGGCCATTAAAACTTGAACAAGGCTTATCAAGGACGATTACAATTTCTGAATTCGCAAATAAAGGAAATTTAGAATCTCTTAAATCCTTATAAAGACTATAAAAAATAAATTTTTCTTCACTTGATTTAAAATACCTTTCTGAATATGTGATTAAACTTTCTGCTGAATTATATTTTTTACTATCTATTGCTTCTAAAATAAGGCTTTGCATCCAGTAAATTCTGTCATCATCAGCAACAAGTTTCTCAAATTTTAAAAAAGTTTCTTGAGAAATAATACTGTCATCTTTAATGTCTAAAAAAATTTTATCTGTTAAAACTTGCTTGTTTAGAGAACCTAAAAATGAAAACTTCCCAGTGAAGCTAAACAGACATGCAAAGATAATTAGTATAGATATACCTAAAATATATCCTTTATTTTGGGTATTTAAAGAAAGGAGATAGGCTAAAACAGGTATCAAAGAAAAAAAAGCTAAAAGAAATATGTAAATCATCTAATTCTTCTTCTGAAAAAATATAGAATCATGGAAATTAATAAAATAACAAAAGGTGAAATCCATAAAAGATACGTATTCTTATCAAAACCTGGGTTATATAAAACAGAGTTTCCAAATCTAGCTGCTATATGTTGTTTAATTTCTTTATCAGTCTTGCCTTCTTTGATTAGCTCAATAATTTTTTCTTTAATATCGACTGAAACAGGTGCATTAGAGCTAGCTAATGATCCACTAGTGCATTTAGGGCATCTTATCTCTTTGATAAGGCTATAAAACCTTTTTTCATCTTCTATATTTTCAAAATCATAGAGAGATTCACCAATGACTAGCTGTGTAAAAAATAAGATAGTTAAAAAACTATATCTGATCATTCCATTCCACCTTTTCTTTTTTAATAACCGGAATGAAAACATCCCCCCAAACTCTTTTATTAACCTCTCCACTAAAATGGGCAATTATTTTTCCATCTTTAATTAAAAATGTTTCAGGAGCTCCGGTTACTCCCATATCAAGAGCCAATGATCCAGAAAAGTCATGGATAATTAATCCATATGGGTCTTCATATTTATTTAGCCACTCCACTGCATCAATTCTTTCGTCTTTGTAGTTGAGACCAACAATAGGAATATTCTTTGAGCTCAAATTAACCAAGAACCCATGTTCAATTCTGCAAGTAATACACCAGCTAGCCCATACATTAATGAGAAAACTCCCTTTAAGATCTAAGTTATTAATCTTGGAGCCATCATACAAAGTTGTAAGCTCAAAAGTGGGCATATCTGATACTCTTAAATCTGCTCCAGGATAATAGTCATTATCATTTATAAAAAAATATAGAAAACTAAATAGAGATATTGGGACTACAAAAATAAGAAATCTAAAAAAAGTGATCATTAATTAGCCCTCCTTAAAGAAAAGGCTAAAAGTGAACCTGCCAAGGCCATTAATATAGCTGAGAACCAGACCCAGCGAATGAAATAATTAAACTGAATATTAACAATCCAACTACCATCATCAAGCTGATCTCCTAAGGTGATATAAATGTCCTTTAATGGAGTTGCATGAATTGCGGTTTCGGTAGTTATCTGGCCACGAGTAAAGTATTTTCTTTTTTCAGGGCTCAAAATAAATCTTTTTCCTTTCGGATCATTAACAATGAATGATGCTCTTACACTATCGTGGTTAGACATTTTAATTAACTCAAGATTATCAAAGTTAATCTCATGCCCCATATATGTATCATTACCCTTGAGTTTAATATTTATCGCCCTCTCTGAGCTGAACTCACTATTCAATGCTATTGAAACTATCAACAAGCCCAAACCAATATGAGCTGAAATACTATATGGATTTGAATATTTACTTCTAAAAAAGAAATTGAAGATCACAAATATATACCTGATTATTATTAAAAACCCGGTGTACAAAGATACCAGAATCCATAAATTTGAAATCTTATACAAAATAGCAACAAGAACTGTAATTAATAATGAAAGAATTACTGAAAGAATCATGGGCGAATAAGTATTTACAATCTTATATGTCCTTTGCCATTTTGAATCTATTGAGAAAAACAAAAATAAAGCAGCAAGTATAGTAGAGGGAACAAAAATAGCATTATAGAATGGCGCCCCCACACTAATTTTTTGCAGGTAAAGATACTCATAAATGAGTGGGTAAAGAATACCGAGCATTGTAGAAAAAATAAGTGTTCCAAAAATAATATTATTTATGGAGATAAATGATTCTTTTGAAAAAGAGACTATGTTTTTATTAGAGGTCAGTAACGGAAGCCTATATGAAAATATAGCCAAGGATAAAATAACCAAGATTCCTGCAAAACTTAGCAAATACAACCCTCTTTCTGGGTCATTGGCAAATGAATGAACGCTATCAATAATCCCTGATCTAACAATGAAAGCACCGAATAAGCTTAGCGAAAAGACCATTATTGATAACAAAATGGTCCATATTCTTAATAGCTTAGATTTGGATGAGACGCTTAGAGAATGAATAAATGCTGTAGCTGCTAACCAAGGCATCAATGCGACATTTTCTACTGGATCCCAGAACCAATAACCACCCCAACCCAGCTCATAGTATGCCCACCAGCTTCCAAGAGCTATACCGACAGTAAGAAATACCCATGCTGAAATTGACCATATTCTAACTGAGTCTTCCCATATAATATTTTTGTCTCCATTCAACAAAAAAGATATTGCATTGGCAAATGCTATAACAAACCCAACATAGCCAAGGTAAAGCGTTGGAGGATGAATAGCCAAAGCTGGGTCTTGCAAAACTGGGTTAATGTCAGCTCCATCAATTGGAGCCACCGGCAAAATTGTCTCAAAAGGATTGGATGTAAGTAAAAGGAATGACAGAAAACCAACAGCTATTATAGAAATAATACCCAGAGACTTTGCTTTAAGCACATCTTCATATGATACAAAGTAACTATATAAAAAACCCCAAAGACATAAAAAGACTATCCAAAGATACATAGAGCCCTCATGTGCACTCCAAATAGAGGTTACTTTGTAGAAATTAGGTAGTAGGCTATTTGAGTGCTGGGCAATATAAAGAACACTAAAATTATCATCAAGAGCTAAATATACATAGATAAGAAATGACGTTAATAGCAATAAAAAGCCATGAGAGTAAATTCTAGATATTAGTTTAGTAATGTTTATATCTTTATTACTAAAGAAAAAAGAAAAAAGAAAAGTAGTAAAGAAAAGTCCTGTAGAAAGTATTGAAAGGAAATGTGCTATTTGAACTAACATCTATTTTTCTATTTCTATACTTGGAGGCATATAGTTCTCGTCATGTTTGGCTAGTACTTTCTCAGCTTTGAGAGTTTTATCTTCTAGATAACCTAAAACAACAACGCCGCTACCCTCTTTAAACAAATCAGGAACAATGCCATCAAATTGAACTTCAATTGATTCCTTGTAGTCTGTAATTTTAAAAATTATGTTCGTACCATTTCTTGATACTGAGTCTTCAAGAACCATTCCGCCAACTTTAATTCTTTTGTTATTAGGTAATTCTTCTTTAAAAATCTCTGATGGGGTAAAGAAAAAGTCTAAGTTAGAATCTAGCGCTTTAATAATCAAGAAGGAGCCAAGACCCGAACTAAGCATTAAGACTAAAACGGTAATTAACCTCTTTTTTCTTACTGCTTTCATTTAATTTTTTTACCAATACTACTGATTTTTCTTTTATAGACAAAAAATGTTACAGCTAATGACAAAAATACAATAAAGATAACTGACCATACATAGATTCCATGGCTTTGCCCATTTGCACTCTGCATAATAAAAGCCTCGCCAATAGAATCAAATGCAAAATTAAACATAATTTTTCACCCAGCTTTTATTTTTTTCACGAGTAAGTATCTGAAGCTTTGAAGATAAAATTACAAGACAACACACCAGACCAGCAAAGCCAATCATTGAGCCAAATAGAGGATAAAGCATGGAAGAATCTATTGCTGGCTTTTCTGTTACTGTGATTGATGCAGTCTGATGCAGCGTACTCCACCATTCAACTGACATTTTGATAATAGGAATATTAACTGAACCAACAATGACCAGTATTGCTAAAAATTTATCAGCCTTTTCATAATCAGTAAAAGAGTCATGAAGAGAGATTAACCCTAAATACATTATGAATAATATAAGGGTAGATATAATTCTTGCATCCCATGCCCACCAAGTACCCCAAGTAGGAATACCCCATATAGAACCTGAAATTAAAGCAATAAAAGTAGTTATTGCTCCAATAGGCGCGATAGATTTAACCAAATATGCAGATAGTTTTACTTTCCATATCAAGAAGATAGCACTTGCAAAAGCCATAGCAAGATAAAGTGATTGTGAGATAAAAGATGCCGGAACATGTAAATAAATTATTCGGTATGAATTGCCTTGCACGAAATCTTCGGATGTTAAAAATAAACCCCAAAACAAAGATCCTAAATAAATAAAAAGAGAGATATAAAAAATATATGAATATGCCCTATCAACCTGAAATAAATAGGTTTTTGGCGATGCAAACTGATGTATAAACTTTTTTATCACAATATAGCTAAATGATTTAAGCCAAAGTTACTCTAAATGCGCCTTGATAACAAAAGAGATAACCATTGGTAGTATCAGTATTATAATCGATAAGATTCCTAATAAAAGAAAAAGAAAACCTAAAAAACTAATACCTAGATTTATTGCAATGACAACTTTTCCCAATACAACAAGCAATGGCAAAACAAGCGGCATGGTAATTAAGGTACCAAGTATTGAGCCTTTAGTAAGACTTAATGCATTTCCAAAACTAAATATATTTAAAAATATATAAGTTGTGATAATTAATACAGGTAATATTTGCAATGCAGATTCTATAGACCCAGTTATACCAAATGCATAGAGAGCTCCTATTAAGGAAATTGGAATACCTATCAAGGACCAATAAACAAAAATTTTTATAGCTACTAATAACGCTAAGGAATCGTATTTAATAGCCGTCTGTTCTAATGTGCCATCATTGTAATCTTCAAGAAAAATATCTTCTGTAGCCAACATCATTACCAATAAAGTTGCGATCCATAGGACAGAAAAAAATGCCTGCTCAAGATTGCTATTCAATATTTCAACAGTAAGTGGAAAGGCAGTCATAATTAAAATGAATACCAGAATGGGTCCAAGCCAACCTCTTGATTTTTTGCGCAGTTTTAAGAATTCAAAATTAATTAGTTTCATGAGGTAACTTTATCAAGATTTATAAACTCAGAATCAATATCTAAAGAAAGATGAGAAGAGAAAATTAAAGCCTTTTTATCTTCTTTCTGATCTCTCAGGAATGAACATAAAATATTTTTAGAATTTTTATCTAAACCAACACATGGCTCATCTAATACTAAAAGATCAGAATCATTTAAGAATACCCTCAGCAATGCCAATTTTTTTTGCTGCCCATATGACAGATTGGCTACCATGACATCTAGTAAATTATTGAGCTCAAGTTTTTCAAGGAAGATATTTAAATCAATATGTTTATCTACCTCTAAAAGGGATATGTTATCTTCAACTGTAAGATACTGTTTTAAGGCGTTTTTATGGCCTACAAAACAAATATTTTTAGTATTATATTTTTTAATTATTCCTCTTGTCGGCTTTGTTAATCCACTAATTATTCTTAAAAGAGAAGTTTTACCGGAACCATTGCTCCCTAAGACATGAAGTGCATTACCTTCATGCAATTCAAATGAAAGCCCCTGAAAAAGCTTTGCTTCGTTTATTGAATAGCTTAAGTTTTCTGCAGCCAGAATTTTTTTCATCTTTTTTTAGGTCAATTTAAGATTCTTAGTTCTTATTATAAGTGCAGGGAGTGGTTTTTGTGGATCAATTCTTGAATATAATCTCTTAGAGATTTCCGAAAATGTTTCTGAGGCAAATGAACCGGAGCCTCCAATAGAAAAATATAAACGTTTAGTAAAAAAAATACCTTGTTCAATATCAGGAATACTCCTCACCAAAGTACTTACCCTTTTTAGGTTTTGAACAATATTCTTTCTTTTTAAGCTATATTCAAACCAACCCCAAGATGAAAGCCCTATTAATGCAATTTTTTTTAAGGCATCCCTAGCCTCTGTGTTTGGGAAGGATGAGGGAGGTAAAAATACAACTACCTCTCCCTTCGACTGAGTCACTAGCTCGTCTAATTGATGATGATAAGAAGTTTCGGTTGAGAAATTTGATACCAAATATTCTTCATATTTAGTATTACTAGGTACTTTAATATTTTTTAACCTAGATTCTGAGCCAAGAACTATATAGGTTACTAATTCCTGGCTCAAAATAAATTGTCTTATATTTTAGATAAAGCTTGTTCGTAATCAGCAATAATGTCATCTATATGCTCTAGCCCTATAGATAGCCTTACAAAGCCTGGAGTGATTCCAGCAGCCTTTAACTCTTCTTCATTGAGCTGACTATGCGTGGTGCTTCCAGGGTGAATAGCAAGACTTCTTGAATCACCTATGTTAGCTACGTGATATACCATTTCTAGCGCATTAATAAATTTCTTGCCAGCTTCGATACCGCCTTTAATTTCAAAACCCATTAAACCACCATTACCTCTAGTTAGGTACTTGTCAGCCCTTTCTTTAGCATACCCTTCCATCTTTGAAGGATAGATGACTCTTTCAACAGCATCATGATTAGATAGATAGTCAGCTACTTTCTCTGCATTACTTGTATGCTCTTTCATTCTTAAAGCCAATGTTTCTAAACCTTGAATAAACATGAATGCATTAAAGGGACTCATAGCAGCACCCATATCTCTTAATATAGTTGTTCTTGCTTTCAATATATAAGCAATTGGGCCCAAAGGCTTAACTGCTTCTGTCCAAACAGCACCACCATATGATGGATCTGGAGTATTTAAAGCAGGCTGTCTCTCAGGCACAGCCTCCCAGTCAAAGTTTCCACTATCAACTATAATCCCGCCAATAGATGTTCCATGACCACCAATAAATTTAGTTGTTGAGTGCATTACAATTGCCGCCCCATGATCAAAAGGCTTACAAATAACTGGTGCAGCAGTGTTATCTACAATCAGTGGAATACCAAGAGGTCTTCCAATTTCAGCAACCTCAGAGATAGGAAAAACTTCAAAACTTGGATTAGGTAGAACCTCTCCATAATATGCTCTTGTTTTATCATCTGTAGCATTTGCAAAATTTTGAGGATCAGCTGGGTCAACGAACCTGACCTCAATTCCCATATCAGACATTACATTTTTAAATAAATTGTATGTTCCACCATATAAATGAGATGAAGCAACAATATTATCTCCGTTCTTAGCAAGATTCTGAATTGCAACAGTGGATGCTGCTTGTCCAGAAGCAACAGCAAGTGCACCAACACCACCTTCAAGAGCAGCAACTCTATCTTCTAGCACAGCACATGTCGGATTCATAATCCTTGAATAAATATTACCTAATTCTGATAAGGAGAATAAATTTGCAGCATGATCTGTATCATCAAATTGAAAACTTGTAGTTTGATGGATTGGAACAGCAACAGAATTGGTATTATCATCCTTTCTCCATCCAGCATGAAGGCCAATTGTTTCTGGGTTTGTATAAGTCTTACTCATAATTTCCTCTTTAAAAAAAGTGAACAACTTAGAGAAATATTTATAAGTTCTCTTTAGCCTATTTTTTAGCGCCGGCAAGCTGATATCAAAAAGGCGCACCACTATTATATTAGTACTCAATTAAATAACAACAGCAATACAATAATTTGCTGACATGTTTATGTTTAATATCTATAATTATGAAAAACATAGGAAAAATTTATGGCTAAGAAATACAATAATTTTAGAGTTGGTGGATCACCTCATAATGTTAATGAAGATTATGCTGTCTGGACTAATGATCTATTAACAAGAGTAATTGCTAGTAAAACTGTTATTCAACCTGGAAAAGGAACTCATGGTCATAAGCTAATAGATTCTGATGTAGTTTACGTAATTACGAATGGTCGTGGGACTATGGAAATTATTGAATATATGAATTCTGATGAAGGTCATGGGTCTGATCCATCCTTTGGTGTAGAGCATAAAGACTCTTACGAATTAACTTCAGGTGATGTTGTTTTGGTGCAATCTGGAGATTACTGTAAAGTGATAAACAATTCAGAGCATGACCAACTTACTTATCTTAGGATATTTGATAGAGGTGGTTGGAGAAAATAGGCTCCTAGTCATTTAAAAAATTATGCGCGATAAATTAGGGATATTTTTCTCAGGCCTATGTGTAATCCATTGTTTACTTAATACACTGTTAATTTTTGGTGGTGTTGGTTCTGCAAGTATTTTTGCAATATCTGAAGAGCTTATTCACCCTTTGCTACTTTTCTTTGTTGTAATTATTGGTTTGATGAGCTTTCCATCAGGCTATAAAAAACATAACAAGCTTCATCCATCAATCCTTGGTGTAATAGGAACCTTAGGGCTATTTACTGCTATTTTTTTTAATACCAATACTGAGATTGTATTAACATTAATATTTGGAACTACACTAATTTTAGCCCATTTCTGGAATTACAAACTTAGGACTAATTAAGTTTTATTTTTGCTACAACCGCAAAATGATCTGAAACACCCTTTTTTGCTTTAGCATTAAATCTTATTGGCTTTCCAGAATCAGCATAGCTATTAAATTCTGTTTTATGCAGTTGGATACTTTCATTATCAAACTCAATGCCTCTTTCCTTTGAGACAAAAATTGCATCTAAGAAACTCCATGTCTTATCGTATCCATAATAATGAGTTCCATTACAACCTTCACAACCCTCAAGATGAGAAACATACCAGATATCTTGCTGACCCTTGTATATATTATATTTTGCATCATCTTTAGAGCTTAAATTAAAGTCACCAAGGGCAATTGAGGGCTGGTCATTAGTCTCCAGGAGATCCCTTAATAAATCAAAGGACTCTATCCTCATTTGAATATCATTAAAATTAGAGGGGAAATGTAAGTTATAGATAACCACATCTTTACTGCCTATTGACGCAGTTATTTTAAATATAGGTCTTGTATCATAGGTAGCAAATTTTGGTGAGAAGCTAACGTAATGAAGAGATGGGTTAGAGAGCTTGTATCTTGATATAAATGCAGTGTCGACCCCTCTTTTATCTGTGCTATCAAGAAGCTGATAATCAATATAGCCATAAGGCTTGAGCAAATTAAATAACTGACCCAAGATATTCATATTTTCAATTTCTTGAAGTGCAATAATATCGGCACCACCCTCATTGTAGGTAATTATATTGTTAGCAAGTATTTTTAATTTTGCGTCTTTTGTTTCTTTATTCCAATCTAAGAAAAAGCATTCATTTCTCCAAGCTTTTACATTTATATTGCTACAGGATCTTTGATGCTCTTCATTTTGTTTTAGTTCTAGTGGTAAGTAAGCCTTATCATCTTTTCCCTCATCATCTAGAGTGTCAAAAAGATTTTGGGCATTGAATGTCATTATTGAAAATGACTCAGCGTAAGTAAATGGAGCTATTAAAGCTAATAGTAAATACAACCTTGGTAGAGCATTCATCTACAAATCTCTAATTTTAAGCTTAAGCTCAAAAGGCAGATCTTGTTCCAGCTTACTTCGATCTTTATAGGCAATAATATTTTTTAGCCTTTCATCAGAAAATGGAGTCATTTTTCTTTCTTTGAGATTAATATGACCTAAAACAGTTTCAAAAATTGCTGCAAGCTCGTCTTTGTCATTTAACAAGATTCCAACAAAATGAAGCATTTTTTCATTTGCATTGGTTAAAAGAAATGACGGGTAAATTTTATCACCCAAACGAAACTCTTTAAGATATCTAATATTATCCTCTAAAGTAAATGTAGAAAAGCCACTAGCCACATATTCCGGAGAAAAATCTAACTCTTCAAAGTATAGCTTTGAATAAACCTCATCAAACATTTTGTAGTAATAATTAACATTCATGTGATCATTGTGATCGCACATATCTGAGGTAACAGTTATTTGATTTGCTATATAGGGAAGTTTAAACATACGCCATTATGGAGCAAAAAAAAAGCCCAGTAAACTGGGCTTTTTTAATTATTTCTAATCTCTTAGAATTTTGCTCCGAACTCAACACCGTAAGTTCTTGGGTCAGTAAATGAACCTAATAAAGCACCGCCACCAACATTACTTGATTCACGTAATGCACTAATGTCTTGCTTGTTTCTTAAGTTTTTAGCATACAATCCCATGTACCAATCATCACTGTTAGGTGTATATCTAACAAGTAAATCCATTGTTACACGCTCATCTAATTTTAACCTTTCCATATTAAATATACTTAAATCAGCAGCACCAGTGTATCTATAAGAAAGTCTTGCTGAAGTCACGCCATTACTTGAAACTAAATCTTGAGTCAGTGATAGACCATATGATTTATCAGCAGATCCAGGAAGACTATTACCTTTAATACTCTGCGCTATACCTGGAACACCAGTTGCACAACCTGATGTATATAAACCTGGTACTGAGCAATTATAACCAGCTGATTTATACCAAACTGTGCCATCGTTAAATGTAGCAGCTGTAACTAAACCATTTGTACC
>CAYXZT010000007.1:0-26682 GCA_964469915.1 uncultured Gammaproteobacteria bacterium | reverse complement strand
TATCCATTACTTGTTTTATATAAGTCTTGAATTCGGGCTCTAAAGCCTCTTTAAAACAGACAGCTTTTGCAGCAACTACATGCATTAATGGCCCACCTTGAGAGCCAGGAAATACTGCAGAGTTTAATTTTTTTTCAATTGCCTCATTTTTTCTGGCTAGTATTATTCCTGAACGAGGTCCTCTAAGTGTTTTATGTGTTGTTGAAGTAACTACATCAGCAAAAGGGATCGGTGATGGATAAAGCTCGGCTGCAACTAACCCAGATATGTGAGCCATATCCACAAGAAAATATGCACCAACTTCATCTGCTATCTCTCTAAATATCTCCCAATCTATTATTCCTGAATATGCAGAAAAGCCAGCAATTATTAACTTAGGTTTATGCTCGTGGGCTAATTTCCTTACCTGATCATAATCAATTTCATTAGTTTCTGGATGCAGGCCGTACTGAATTCCTTTATAGTTTTTCCCTGAAAAATTAACTTTTGCGCCGTGAGTTAAATGACCTCCATGATCTAAGCTCATTCCCAAAATAGTATCATTTGGCTCTAATAGTGCTAAGAATGCTGCTGCATTTGCTGATGATCCTGAATGAGGTTGAACGTTTGCATAATCTGCTTTAAAAAGCTCTTTAGCCCTTGATATAGCTAATTCTTCTGCAATATCTACATATTCACAACCGCCATAATATCTTTTAGACGGATACCCCTCTGCATATTTATTTGTAAGAACAGAGCCTTGTGCCTCAAGAACTCTAGTGCTCGCATAGTTTTCAGAGGCTATTAATTCTATATGCTCCTCTTGTCTGATAGATTCTTTTTTTATAGATGACCATAGCTCAGGGTCATATTGCTCAATTGATTGATTATTGCTAAAAACAGTATCTTTCATAGTGATATCTATTATATTTTTTGATTCATTGTTCATGTTTAACTTTACCGTGTTAAAAACTGAAATTTGGAACCCTGATTTTAAATCATCTAAGGCTTCTTGTGTATAAAAGGCTTAATTCTTTTGGGATAACATGCCTTACAAATGTCACACTGAAGCCCAAAACATGCTTTTGCTTGGCAAAACTCTCTTCCCCAAAAAATAATTTGTAAATGAAGTTTGTTCCATGAGGAAATGGGAAATATCTTTTTTAAGTCTGATTCAGTCTTTTTTACATTAATTCCATTTGAAAGTCCCCATCTTTGTGCCAATCTATGAATATGAGTATCAACAGCGAATGCAGGTATTCCAAACCCCTGACTCATAACAACAGATGCAGTTTTATGTCCAACTCCTGGAAGCTTCTCCAGATCTTCAAAAGTGTTAGGCACAGCACTGTCATATTTTTCAACTAATATCTTAGATAAACTTTTTATTGCTTTAGATTTTTTTGGACCAAGACCACATGGCTTGATAATTTTATAAATAGCGTCTCTTGATAGTTTGCTCATCTCTAAAGGTGTTGACGCCATGTTGAATAGTTCCGGAGTTACTTTATTGACTCTTTCATCAGTGCACTGTGCTGAAAGCAAAACAGCTACAAGCAGGCTATAGTTATCATAGTGATCTAATGGAATTGGCGTCTCTGGATAAAAGGTGTTTAATGTTTTTGAAACTATTAATGCTCTTTCAGATTTCTTCATATTGTTAAATGTAGCATAATACAATCTCAAAATATGAATCGTAATAAATTACAAAAATATATATTAAAACTCAAAGAAAGTTTCTTAGAAGAAACTGAAGAGAACAGAAAAATGTTAGATATCTATGTTAAATCTATAGAAGGTCTAGCATCTGAAGATGAGATAAAATATGCAGATAACCAATTGAAGCAAATCTTTAAAAATTTAGGACTCGGCGTTTTAACGATTTTGCCTTTTAGTCCTATAACAATCCCCTATGTTGTCAAAAAAGCACAAGAATTTGGCATAGATTTAATACCTAATTGGTATAAGAAGCTTTAAGAAGACTAGAGGATATAATAGAATAGCCTTGTAAATTTTTTACTTATTTGGAGAAATTATGAAAAACGTAGTTATAGTTGATAGTGTTAGAACTGGACTAGCTAAGTCACATCGTGGCGGATTTAATATGACAAGACCTGATAATATGCTTGCTCACATTATTAATGCTTTACTAGAAAGAAATCCTAACCTTCCTCCTGAAGCTGTTGAAGATATTATAATGGGCTGCGGAAACCCTGAAGGTGCTCAAGGGCATAATATTGGTAGAAATGCAGCTGTTTTATCAAACCTCCCATTAAGTACTGGTGGTACAACAGTTAATAGGTACTGTTCATCAGGTATGCAATCAATATCAATGGCCGCTGGTCAAATTATGGCTGGCTGCTATGACACCGTTATTGCCGGTGGTGCTGAAACAATATCAATGATGAAAATGAACATGGATAATTTTGTTAATGAAAAATTAGCCGAACAATCTCCAGGAATTTATTATCCAATGGGAATGACTGCTGAAGTTGTTGCAAAAAGATATAACGTTTCCAGAGAAACTCAGGATGAAATTGCATTTGAAAGTCAAAAGAGAACAGCTGCTGCACAAGAGGCTGGGCTTTTTGTAGATGAGATTGTTCCAATGGAAACAAAAATGCTTTTAACAAATAAAGAAACTGGCGAATCAAAAGAAGTTGATGTAACTGTAGACAAAGACGAATGCAACAGACCAGGAACAACAATGGAAGCCTTGGCTAGTCTAAAGCCTGTATTTGATCCAGAAGCTGGGTCAGTAACTGCTGGAAATTCATCTCAACTATCTGATGGAGCTTCTGTAAATTTAATAATGTCAGAAGAAAAAGCTTTAGAGCTTGGCTTAAAACCAGTTGCATATTTTAGAGGTTTTACAACAATGGGTTGCGAGCCTGATGAAATGGGTATAGGGCCAATATATTCAGTTCCTAAACTATTAAAAAACTACAATATGTCAATTGAAGATATTGATCTTTGGGAGCTAAATGAGGCTTTTGCAGTTCAAGTTGCCCATTGTAGAGACACTTTAGGTATTCCAATGGATAAACTGAATGTAAATGGTGGTTCAATATCAATAGGACATCCATTTGGTATGACAGGCTCAAGATGTGTTGGTCATTTGACGCGTGAGCTTGTAAGAAGTGATAAACAATTTGGGGTTGTAACCATGTGTGTAGGTGGTGGCATGGGAGCCTCTGGTTTATTTGAAAGATACCCAAGTTAATTCTTGATCTCTGAATTCGAGCTAATTGATTTATTTAATCATATTGGCTCAAAGTATAATAAACAAAACGGCATAGTTGTCCCACCTGGAGACGACTGTGCTGTTATTGATCTCCCTCTTCCGTTAGTTACATCTATAGATTCATCTATTAGCGACATACACTTTCCAGCCAATGCATCAGCCAAAGACATAGGCTATAGGTCTGTTGCTGTTGCTTTAAGTGATATTGCAGCAATGGGATGTCAACCAAGAGGATTTAGTGTTTCTATAACATGCTCGAATAAGGATAAAAATTGGTTTGAAGAACTTGCAAATGGGTTCGAAGACATCTCAAATGAATTTCAAATTTCTCTTATTGGTGGAGATGTTACTAGAGGCCCATTAAATATTAATGTTGTAGTTTATGGCACTCCATATAATTCAATCTACCTTAAAAGAAGTGGAGCTAAAAAGGGCGATATTATTTGTATTACTAAGCCTGTAGGAAGAGCTAAAAAGGGTTTAGAAGATTTTAAAGAAAATAATCTTAAATCTAATTTTTTAAATGATTATCTTAGACCAAAACCTCAAATTGAATTAGGAAAAAAAATTTCTAACTATGCAACTTCTTGTATTGATATATCTGATGGATTGCTAGCTGACTTAAATCATATTTTGACATCATCTAAAGTTGGAGCAAGTATTTTTTTAGATGATATTCCAACTACTTCAAGTATTAATGATGTAAATGCTGGTGATGATTATGACTTATGCTTCACAATACCTGCTGAAATGATGGACAGCTCATTCTATAAAATTGGAGAAATTACTGAGGAATTAGGAATTAAATTTAATTCAAATAAAGGTTATGATGTTTCCATTAAAGGATTCGACCATTTTAAAAATGAATAAATTTCCAGATTTAAAGAAACCATCTCACTTATTAGCAACGCTTTTTGGGGTAGGTAAACTTCCTTATGGCCCAGGGACTTGGGGTTCTCTGGTAACTCTTATTATTTGGTATTTATCCAATGAGGTTATTCAAAAAAGTATTTTAGTTCTTGTGATAATAGTTTTTTCCTCGATTTTGATTTGTTATCTTGCTACAAAAGATATAGAAGAAAAAGATCACAAATCCATTGTCATAGACGAGTTTGCAGGTATGTGGCTAGCATTATTTATGATTCCAGAGTTAGCTGCCGCCGGATTGACCTTTTTGTTGTTTAGAATATTTGATATTTTTAAACCATTTCCAATTTCTTATGTGGACAATAATGTAAAGAATGGATTTGGAGTGGTTCTTGATGACTTGATTGCTGGGCTAGCAGCAGGACTTTTAACAATATTTCTTTATACTTTTCTCTAAAGACTTACTGTCTAAGCCGCATTCAACAATCATCTCTTCTCTTGAAGCATGATCAATAAATTTATCAGGTATACCAAATAATTTTGATCTAATATCAATATCTTCTTCTGAACAAAATTCTTGAACAGCGCTTCCTGCACCTCCAGCAACAGAACCATCTTCTAATGAAATAAATAAATCTGCACTTTTAAAAAAGTTCCGAAGAATATCTTTATCAAGAGGTTTTACAAATCTCATATCAATGAGTGTCAGGTCAAGTTTTTTACAAACATCATATGCCTCATGAAGGAGGGAGCCAAAATTAAGAAATATTATTTTTTTAGACCCTTCTATAACGACCTTGCTTTTGCCTATCGCAGCTGGCTCAAGAGACTTGCTTACATCTGATCCTGGGCCAACTCCTCTTGGATATCTTATTGCAGCCGGACCTTTATAATGAAAGCCTGCTGATAGCATATGTCTTACTTCTTGTTCATTAGATGGCGTCATAATAATAATATTTGGAATGCATCTAAGGTAAGCAATATCATAATTACCAGAGTGAGTAGGGCCGTCCTCTCCAACTAGCCCAGCTCTATCAATCGCAAAAGTTACATCTAAATTCTGGACTGCAACATCATGAATAAATTGATCATAAGCTCTTTGAAGAAAAGTTGAATAAATTGCTACCACCGGCTTTTTATTTTCTAGAGATAAGCCAGCTGCAAATGTAACAGCATGTTGTTCTGCAATTGCAACATCAAAGTATCTATCAGGATATTTTTTACTAAATTCTACTAAACTAGATCCTTCTCTCATTGCTGGAGTAATTGCAACCAAGTCTTTATCCTCATCTGCCATATCAACAATCCAATCACCAAAAATATCCTGATATTTTTTTTGTTTGGGTTTTACTGCAGGCTTAACTGCATTAATTTTACCAATGGCATGAAATTCTATTCTATCTGCTTCTGCAGGATCCAATCCAGCACCTTTTTTTGTAATAACGTGAAGAAATTGCGGACCATCAAAATCTTTTAGGTTTCCAATTACATCAATCATTTCCTTAATATTGTGTCCATCTATTGGACCAATATAATTAAAACCCAGTTCTTCAAAAATATTGCCTGGAGCAACCATAGCTTTCATCTGGGTTTCTACTTTTCTTGCAAGATGGTATGCCTGAGGTAATGGCTTGAGGACGCTTGCGCCACCTTTCTTGATTCCTTTATAGGTTTTAGATGCCCATATTCTAGAAAAATAATTGGATAAACCTCCAATATTTTCTGATATAGACATATCGTTATCATTCAAGATTACCAAAATATTTGGATTTAAATGTCCTGCGTGACTAAGTGCTTCAAAAGCCATTCCCGCAGTCATAGCTCCATCGCCTATAACAGCAACATGCTTTTTATTAGGATTGTCATTTTTAGCAGCAATTGCCATACCTAATAGGGCGCTTATAGATGTACTTGAGTGCCCAACTCCAAATGAATCAAATTCACTTTCACTAATTAACGGAAATGGTGCTAACCCATCTTTTTTTCTGATACTTTGTATTCTATCTTTTCTTCCAGTAAGAATTTTATGAGGATATGCCTGATGTCCAACATCCCAAACCAAATTATCATCTGGCGTGTTATATAGATAATGAAGGGCTATGGTTAATTCAACAACTCCAAGTCCACCCCCCAAATGACCGCCACTTTGTCCTACTGAAAATAACAAAAATTCTCTCAACTCATTAGCAAGATTTTCTAGTTCTAAAATTGAAAAAGATCGAATATCAGATGGATTATTTACATTATCTAATATTGGGGTAGAAGGGGTCGTGCTTGGTATTTCTTTAAATACTTTCATCAGTTTCTTCTTTCCACTAAGTAGTTAGCAATGCTAACTAGCTTGTCCGTTTTTTGCATATTATTCATACTAAGATCTTCGATCGCTGACTCTATCAACTGACCTGCTCTTTTTTTTGCTTTTTCAATACCAACAAGACTTACATAAGTATGTTTATTATTCTTAAGATCAGAGTTGTTAGTTTTTCCTAAAATCTCTGTCGACTCAGTAACATCAAGAATGTCATCAACAATTTGAAATGCTAATCCAAGTTTACTGCTAAAGTTATTAAAATTTTTTAACTGATCTTTAGACAAATTATTATTTATTTGACCAAATAGAACTGAACATTCTATTAGTTTTCCGGTTTTAAGTTGGTGAATATAATCTAAGTCTTCTTGACTGATTTCTTTTAAATTAGTTTCATTTTGAATATCTAAGTGCTGACCAAGAACCATCCCATTTTTTCCACAAGCCTGACTTAGTAGTTTGATTGCTCGTATTTTATCTTGAGCAGATAAGTTTATATCATTACATAGAATTTCATATGCAAGAGCTTGAAGAGCATCTCCAGTTAAAACAGCATTAGCCTCACCATATTTAATATGATTTGAAGGCTGATTTCTTCTCATATCATCATCATCCATACAGGGTAGATCATCATGGACTAATGAATATGTATGCATTAGTTCAATTGAAGTTGCTAATGTAATAACACTGCTAATATCGAGATTTGGGTTAGTTTCAGCAGAGGCAAAAATTAACCCAGCACGAATCATTTTGCTATCAGCAAGAGATGAATATAGCATAGACTCTTCAATTAAATTAGAGTCTCCAATGCTATCGGTAAGCTTTATTTTTACAAGCTCTTTGACTTCCGATAGGTGTTGGGAAACCATTTATATACTAGGAATTATCTAGCTCTTCTGATGAACCGTCATCAAGAAGCTCTTTCACTTTTAACTCCGCTTCCTCTAGTTGTTTTTGACATTCTTTAACAAGATTAATGCCTGCTTCAAATGACTTTACAGAGTCTTCAAGATTTATATTTTCATCTTCAAGCTTTGAAACTATTACCTCTAACTTTTGAAGCGATGCTTCAAAATCTATTTTTTTATTATCACTTGGCATGGTTTATTGTAATTTATTAATTAGTTATTTTAAAAATTTTTTTAAAATCGTTTCTCAATGCATAAGGTAAAGCTAAAACTGCTGGAGTGAGAATAAGTGTAATAAAAGTACTAAATCCAAGACCAAATACAATTGAAACAGCAAGGTTAGACCACCAGTCTACAATTCTACTTCCAAACAATATATCTCTTGAAATTATGTCAAGACTAATACCCATAGCTAACGGCATTAAGCCAAAAATTGTTGTCAAGGATGTTAGAAGGATTGGCCGCAATCTTTGTTTGCATGCATTAATAATATGTATTGATTTTTCAAGATGAGGAGCCTCCTCTTTTAGTTTATTGAAGGTATCTATCAGAACAATATTGTTATTAACTACAATACCTGCAAGAGTAACTATTGAGAGTCCTGTCATAGTTGTACTAAAAGGCATACCTGTGATTAGGAGGCCTAAAAGTACTCCCACAAATGAAATGGTAACAGATGAAAGGATAATAAATGATTGATAAAAACTATTAAATTGAGTGAGGAGCATTAAAAGCATAATAAAAACAGCGGTAATACCAGCACTTATCATAAACTTGTTTACATCTTCAGTTTCTTCAGCCATGCCGCTAAATTCATAAGTCACACCCTGGCCAAGATTCGCATCTTTTAACCAATTATCAAGTTCTGCAACTTTATTTGAAACTTCTGATTCATCAAGTGTGCCAGCTCCAACCTCTTGAAAGAATTTGCCATTTTTTCTATTAACAGTTTGTCTGTTTTCTTTAGGAACAACTTTTATAAATGAGCTTACAGGAACTAAGCCTTTTGTTGTTGTTACATTTAAATTTCTTATGCCAGTAATTGTTCTATCAGACTGAGGAAACCTTGCTCTAATTTCAACTTCATCTTTTGCATCATCTGGTCTATATTCTCCAACCTTAAATCCGTTTGTAAGCATTTGAACTAGCGCTCCAACATCGCCAACATTAACACCTAATTGTGCTGCCTTTTGCTTATCAACTTCAACACTCCACTCAACTGAAGGATAAGATTTCGATGAAAAAATATTTATTAAGCCTTTCATATCCTTTCTCATATACTTTTCAACAATATCAACTGCTTTGTTTACATCTTTTTCAGTATTTCCATAAATTGATAACTCAATTGGATTATCGAAAGAGGGTCCTCCCAAATCAGGAGCAACTTCAACAAAAATTCCAGGTAAATCGTTTGTTGATGATTTCAATAAACTCATCACTTCAAGACCTGTTATAGATCTTTCAGTTGGGGGCGCAACCTCAACAAAGCCGCCTCCAACTTTATCTGCACCAGCATTCCACCATTCAGTTCCTGCTCTAAGATATACACTGCCAACCCCCTCAGTATTTAAAAACCTTTCTTCAATCTGAACTATTATTTCTTTGGTTTCAAGCGCCGAATAATTGCCTCTTGCTTTGATTGTTATATTTGCTTTTACTGGATCAACAAGAGCAAAGTAGACTGTACCTTTTCCAAAATATGAGTAGCTCATCACGATAATAAAGAGAATAGAAATAACCCCAACACATGTTTCTACTGGGTTTTTAACAAATTTTTCAATACGTCTTCCATAAAGCTCGGTTAGTTTTTTAAATATAGATTCTCTTTCATCGTTTTTATTTAAAGCTGATTCTCTCTGCCCTAGATATGTTCCTAATACAGGAATCATAATTAATGAATATAAGAGTGATGCTAATAAAACAATAAAAACAGTAATTGGCAGATATCTCATAAACTGACCAGTAAATCCAGGCCAGAATATAACTGGTATGAAAGCAGCCATGGTAGTACCTGTGGAAGCTAAAATTGGATAAAACATTCTTTTTGATGCTAATTTATATCCTTCACTCCTTGATAATCCTTCAGCAATTTTTTTATCCGCATATTCTGTAATAACAATTGCACCATCTATGAGCATACCCATGCCCAAAAGTAACCCCATCATTACAAGAAAATTTACTTCAAAACCAAGCATATATAACGATAAATAAGTTAACAAAAAGCAAAAAGGTATTGATAGGCCAACCAACATCGAAACTCTAATCCCCATACTGGCAATTATTAAAACCATTATAAGAACAACTGCAGCAATGATGTTGCCATTGAGCTCTTTCACCATAAGGTTGGCATAGATAGTGTCATCATCAGTAACAACAATTCTCAGATTTTCAGGAAGAGTTTTTTTGAAATCTTTAAGAATATCTCTAATAGCATTTGATGCATTAATAGCATTTGCACTCTCTCTTAATGATAGCTCAAGCGTTACCGCATCCTCACCATTAACTCTCGCATATGAAGTGAAATCTTTAAAAGTTCTCTTAACGTCAGTAATATCACCAAGAGTAACAATTGCATCTTTTGTAACTTTTATAGGAATAGAATAAACATCTTGAGCAGTTTCTATAATGCTTGGCACTTCAATATTGAAACTACCTTTACCTGTATCTTGAGTTCCACCTGGAATAATTAAATTATTATTTGAAACAGAATAATATATATCTGAAAGTGTGACTTCATAAGACTCCATCTTTGATTTATTAATTACACCTTCAAGAACTTCTTCAGGTGCGCCTGATAATCGTGCCTGAAGTATTTCCTCGCGAGCCTCTACTTTATCTTTTAACTCTTTTGCATAAAAAACCTTTTGGCGTATTGAGCTACTTCCAACAATACTTATATTCATTACTGGGAAACTAGCTTCACTATATTCTGCTATCTGGGGGTCTTCTGCTTCTCTTGGGAGCTCATATTTTGTTTCTTCAACTCCTTGTTTTATATCTACAAGAGCCTGATCCATGTCAAAACCAACTTCAAACTCAAGAAATATTCTTGCAAAGCTAAGAGAGCTAGTAGACCTTATGTTTTTTACCCCAGTGATAGTTTTTAAGCGATTTTCTAATGGTCGTGCAATTAACCTCGAAGTATCCCCTGGTGATGCACCATCTAAAAAAACTGATACTGATATAAATGGAAGCTGAACATTTGGCGAGGCAGCTATTGGTATTTCTTGTCTAGCATATGAGCCAGCAATCACAACCATGAGCGCAATCATCATGGTTGTTTTTGCTTTAGATAAAGCAAAATCTACAATTTTTATCATAAGATATTTATAAGAACTTTTTGACCATCTTCAACAAAGCCTTGACCCTGTGTTATTAAATCTAGATTCTCTGGAATTCCTGAAACCCATAAACCTGAAGCTGAGTCTTCCAGAATTACTACTTCGTAAAATATAACTATATTATTTTCAACAGATCTAACACCTAATTTTCCAGCATCATTCAATATTAAAATTGATGGAGAGATTTGATGAGCTAATATTTTTTCTATTTTAATTGTCATCTCTGAAGTGATTCCATCTCTAATTTGACCACTATCATTTTTTACTTGAGACTCTACTTTAAAAGTCCTGGTTGAGGTAGATGCACTTTTTGATACAAATGTTAATTTACCATTAACAGTTTCCCCTGTTATTAAGTCTAAAGTAACTTCTTGGCCTGTTTTAACTTTATTTATATTAAATTCAGGTACCTCTGCTATGAATGTTATTGGGTCTAACTGAATAATAGTTGCACAAACTTGGCCACGTTCTAAGAAATTACCTGGTTTTACAATTTGTTCAAGATACCCAGAAAAGGGTGCTTTAACTTCAGTTCTATTTAATTCTACAATTCCTAGACTACACAATACATCATCTTTTTCTACAAACTCTCCCTGCTTAGCTCCAATTTTGACAACTTCTCCTGAAGTTTTGGCTTTTACATTAACTCTTGCCTCAGATTCTGTTGTTGCTTTTAATTTTATGAGTGGTTGAAATAATGTAGCTGAGCTTTTAATAACACCAACTTGAAAAAGTTTATTTTCTTTTTTAACTTCTACTACATCATCATTAATTAAGATCCCTGAAAGCATCCATAATATAATTGGTGCCAGTATGAATAAAGATATTCTGATATTTTTTGTCATATTAATTTTAGTTTATCATTTACCATTGTGCTAATAAGCATTAGACATTGTGTTTTTTTCTTAGTTCATTAAATAGCTTTTGATTAAGAGGTGCAGAGCCTAATGCCGCTTCCTGTTTTTCTATTTTAAAATCGTGACCATTAATTGCTCTTTCTTTGAGTCTTAAAAATATCTTTTTAAATGCAAAAAAAAGTTCTTTACTATCTTTTTCATCAAGAGTATTCCAACCTAATTTTGTGCCTGCAAAGTAGACTATAGGATGGCTCCAGGCATATTCATTTCTTGGAGAGTAGGATTTCCTTGCTTCAATGTATGCCTCTTCTACAGAAGGAAAACCATCTCTATTGTTAATTTCGGAGCATGACTTAACAACATCTGTAAGTGTTGGTAGGTATGATTGTGATCCAATAACATCCTCAACTGCTTGGCTGATAGTTTGTGCAGGGAATGATTTGAGGCTAGTGGCCCAAAGTTTTTTTCCTTCATTAAGGCGTTCGTCTGTGCCAAAAACTTTATAAAACTGGTAATGGTATGCTAGCTCTAGCTTTAGAAATAAGTTATCAATAGATTCAATAAATTTATCTTTATTAGAGCTCAATTTCTGATGCCCATGACGAATCACCTTTTCTTGATGAGAAGTCTTTTGAGTACTTTCCTGGTTCAGAATGTTTTTTACTTTCTTCATTATTTTGATTTTGATTACCTAGATGCCTTCTTTTAACATGGTCAATAAATTTTGAATTCCATGTCGAAAAGGCCGAGCCATTCTCTTTCCAATACAGTATAAACTCTCTTAAGTATTTTGAGGCTGATTCTTTTGATATTTCAGATAATTCAAGAATATCGAATGCATCCTCACTAGGCATCCAGTTTGTATCTAATGTAAATGGCAAGCCCTTATTGGAACTTTTTTCTTTAGCCCATTCCCTTCTAATATATTCTATAAATGATGTATTCCAATTATTCCTATCTTGTCCTCTTTCTATCCAATACAACTTAAATTCTTGAAGCTTTCTTAAATAAAATTCCTCTTTAATCTGACTCATTTGAAGAATCTCAATTGCTTCTCTGGATGGGTTCCATGATGAAGTCATTTTTATTTTTTGTAAGTTATTAGCAGGGGCGGGCTGAACATTAAAATTATCAATTTTCTTACTAGCATTAATAAATTTATATTTTATTAATTTATTAATATTTTTTTCTAAATTATTTTGGTCTAGAAAAGGCGCTATATCTGACAAGGATTCTTTTATGGCATCCACATCTCTTGAATTAGATATCTTATGGGTCTGGTACAGCTCTAATATTATTGCTGATTCTACACCTAGAGTATCTGCTACATCTTTAGAAAAAGAGATTTTTTCAGAACTTTTCAACTCTCTACAAACCTCTCCTTTTTTTAACAGCATTGCTAAGTTTTTCTAAGCATGTAACTGTGTCATCCCACCCAATGCAAGCATCTGTAATGCTTTGCCCATAAGTAAGACTATCTGAAATTTTTTGATTTCCTTCAACAAGATGACTCTCTATCATAACGCCACTTATATTTTTGTTACCTGATTCAATTTGTTGAGATATTGAATCAATAACCGATACCTGTTTTTTAAATTGTTTTTGGCTATTTCCATGACTGGCATCAATCATAATAGACTCATTAATTTCAGCCTCTTTAAGAGCAGATAGGGTAGATGCAACAGAATCAGCATCAAAATTAGGCTCTTTACCACCTCTAAGTATTATATGACTGTCATTGTTTCCTGCTGTCTTAAGCATGGCGATATCTGCCTCTTTGGTGGCGCCTAAAAATACATGCGAATGATTTGCAGCTTGAATACCATCTATAGCAGCTTTTAAGTTTCCATCTGTTCCATTTTTGATACCTACTGGGCATGAGAGCCCTGAAGCTAGCTCTCTGTGAATTTGGCTTTCTGCAGTTCTAGCTCCTATGGCACCCCAAGAAATTATATCAGTTATATATTGAGGAGAAATTGGATCAAGAAATTCAGTGCCTGCAGGAAGGTTTAATTTTGCTAGGTCTATTAGAAGTTTTCTGGCCATCTCAACACCCTTGCCAATATTATATGTCTCATTTAAATCAGGATCATTTATTAGGCCCTTCCATCCTACTGTTGTTCTAGGCTTTTCAAAGTAAACTCTCATCACTATTAGTAATTCTTCTTTATACTTAATATTCTGCTCTATTAATTTTTTCGCATATTCAAGAGCACTATTTGGATCATGAATTGAACAAGGCCCAACAACAACTAGCAACCTGTCATCTTTTTGATGGAGTATTTGGCTTATTTCTTGCCTAGTGCCATAAACCAATCTTGATATTTCATTATCAATTGGAAGTTTGTTAATTAGTTCATAAGGGGCAGGAACCTTTTTCCTATCAATTATTCTTGTGTTATCAGTCGAGTAGTTCATATCTTGAGGCATTTTAGTTATTCACGACATCAATATTAAATGAATGAAATTAAAATAGTAGGTATTATGTAAAAAAGATTCTTTTAATAATTTCCACTCTTTTATTAGAAAATTAAGTTAATTATATACATACACTATATGTTGTATTAATAAGCTTCAAACCTTACACTATGTAGTGTTTATCATGCAAAATATTACTCAAACACAATTAGAGTTTCCGATGGTCATGGGTCAGCCCTATGAAACAATTCCTGATGATTTATTTATACCGCCAAATGCTTTAGAGCTATGCTTGGAGACATTTTCAGGTCCAATGGATCTTCTGTTGTATCTTATAAAAAAAGAAAATATAAATATTCTTGAGTTAGATATTTCTAATATAACCGACCAATATATTGAATATATTGATTTGATGGATGCATTACAGTTTGAATTAGCAGCAGAATACCTTGTAATGGCTGCAACTCTTGCTGAAATCAAGTCTAGATTGATGCTTCCAAGAGATAACCATGATGAAGAGGAAGAAGACCCAAAATCAGCTTTGATTAAAAGGTTACAAGAATATCAAAGATATAAAGTAGCATCAGAAAATTTAGCATTACTTCCCAGAGTAGATAGAGATTTTTACACAGCATCAGCCGCTCTTCCAGAATTAAAGATTGAAAAAAAAGAGATATTAATATCAAAGGAAGAGCTCGCTGCAATTTTTCATGAAATTAAATCTAGGCCTGACTTAAAATTAAGTCATCAAATAGATTTTGAAGAGTTATCTACTCAAGAGCGCATTCAAATTATTATGGAAATTCTTGCAAAAAGAAATGTAGTTAGTTTTTCAAAAACATTGAGAAAGTCAGAAGGCAGGCATGGTGTGGTAGTTACTTTTTTAGCTTCTCTAGAGCTAGCTAAAGATGGGCACGTTGAATTAATTCAAAATAAAACAGATGAAATTTTCTTAAAATCTCTTAGAGGAACTTAAAATTGAATATACAAACAGTAAACACAGTTGAGGCATTATTATTTGGAGCTGGAAGGCCACTTAGACTTTCTGAGCTAAGAGGGTTACTAGAATCAGATGGAGTGATTGCTGAATTATCTGATATAAAAAAATGTATCAATGAACTTGAAGAGAGGTATCAATCATCATCATTAGAGATTGTTGAGGTAGCATCTGGTTTTAGATTACAAATTAAACAGTCTTATAGCGCTCCAATTACCCATCTTTGGAACGAGAGAGCTCCAAGAATTTCAAAAGCGTTGATGGAAACAATCTCGATAATTGCATATAAACAGCCTGTTACCAGAGGTGACATAGAAGATATCAGGGGTGTTACTGTAAGTACTCAAAGCATAAGATCATTGCTTGAAAGAAACTGGATCAAAGTTGCTGGCTTCAAAGATGCTCCAGGCAGACCTGCATTATACTCAACTACAAAAGAATTTTTAGATGACTTAAACCTCAAAAATATTTCAAACTTACCAGATCTTCCTGAAATAGCTGAAGACTCAGATAATCAAATTTTATCTGAAGTAGTTTAAAAAACTATAAATGTCTGAAAGGCTGCAAAAGTACCTTGCTAGAGCTGGAATAGGATCGAGGCGGTTCTGCGAAGCATTAATAAAAGAAGGAAAAGTTACTTTAAATGGTAATGTTGCAAAGATAGGTGCAACTGTAAGTGATCAGGATGTCATCGAGTTTGAAGGTAAAACTGTCGATGTTAAAGCAACGGATTTAAAAGTAATTCTTCTAAATAAACCTGAAGGGGTTCTATCTTCTAATGCAAGAGAGAAAAAAATTCCTATCGTTTATGATTATTTGCCTAATGCCTATAATCAAAGAAATTGGATATCAATTGGCCGGTTAGATATAAATACTTCAGGATTAATGCTTTTTACCAACGACGGAGGATTTGCAAATTACTGCATGCATCCATCAAATACATTAGACAGAGAATACCTAGTGCGAGCTAGAGGTGACTTTACGCTTGAAAAAAAAGAGATAATGCTAAAAGGGATTTTGATAGATGATGAAGTTCATAAATTTACAGATGTTGTAGAGGGAGAAAAAAATGGATCTAATCAATGGTTTTCAGTTTGCCTAATAAGTGGAAAAAATAGAGAAGTAAGAAAGATATTTCAAGCATTGGATCTAGAAGTTAGTAGATTAAAAAGAACAAGGTTTGGTCCAATATTTCTGCCATCTACTTTACAAAAAGGAAAAACGAAAGAATTAGATGAAAAAGAAATCAATCTCCTCAAAAACTATGGAGGATGAATCAAAACTAGCTTATAAATTTCTTTTAAAAGTTTCAAAGAAGCAAAAACATAAAAGATTTAATGAATTCTTATCAAACTCTGAGGTTATATCACTTAATTCAAGAACAAATGATTTAACTTTAGATTTATTCCTAATTAAAACTATTATAAGTCAGCAAGTATCAACTAAAGCAGCAAGATCAATTTGGTTAAAAACATATGAGTATATAAAAAACTCCAGTAATTGGTCTGTAGAGCAATTAAGACAAACAGGTTTATCTCGTCCAAAAGCATCTTATATTTTCGATATTTTGCAAAACAAGGAATTAAGGCCATTGACTACTAAAAAGATTCTAGAAATGCCGGAATCAGACATTGATAGTTATTTTCTTAATATCAGAGGGGTGGGACCATGGACTTTATGTTCTTTGAAAATGTTTTATCTATGCAGTGCAGATGTTTTCATTTATGGTGACTTAGCCATTAACAAAGCATGTGAAAGTTTTTTTTTGGATCTTGGCGCAGTTAAAGAGTATGCTCCTTTTAGGACCTATCTTTGTCTTTATTTATGGGCAAGCCTTAATCAAACTTAATATATCTTATTTTTGAATCATTACTCATTTCAGAAAGCATCCACAAGTAATCGTCTAACAGCATTGCTGCATCTTTGAGATCATTTGGATTTTCAGCAGGATATGCAAAGGCTCTCATTGATGTTTTAGTTTTGCCGGGATCAAAATTAAAGATTTTGATTTTTGAAATAGGTTCAAGCTCTTCTTGAAGAATTTCTGCTAAAGATTTTACTGCTGCCTTAGATATCGCATAAGCACCCCAATAAGCTCTTCCTTTTTCAGCAACACCTGATGATGTAAAAATAATTCTTGGGTTGACCGAATGCTCCATTATTGGGAGCAAGTACTTTGTCAATAAAAATGAACTAGTAATATTAACATTCAGAACTTTCTGCCATGTTTCATAATCATAGTCAGATATTGCTGACATTTTACCAATTATTGCTGCATTATTGATTACCCCATCAAGACATTCATATGATTCAATAATTGCATTCGCAAACTCTTGAGCCTTATTTTCGTTTAAATCATTTAAATCACATTTAATTATTAAAGGGCTAGTACCAAACTCCTTAATAATCTCATCATATAAAGCATCTAGAGCATTTTCATTCCTTCCATGCAATATTATATTTGCTCCATATGAACTAAGATCAAGAGCAAGTTGTCTGCCTATACCGCTAGTGGAGCCTGTTATAAGAATATTTTTATTTTCTAAAAATCCTTTTTTAAAATGATACTTTTCTTTCATATCTATTCAATAAGTGAAATAATTTCTTCAGGAGTATTAATTAAGTCAGCATTATATGTATTCGTATTTTCGTTGATCGAGTAGCCATATCTACAGCCAATAACTTTACAGCCTGCATTTAGACCAGCCTCAAGATCTTTTTGATGATCACCAATATAAATTGTTTCTGAGGGATTTATATTTAGCTTTGAGCAAGCCAAAAGCACACCTTCTGGATCAGGTTTAATATTCTTTAAATTATCTGGGCAAATTAGTATTTTAGAATTATTTAATTCGATAAAATTATCAATAATTGGTTTGGCATATTTGTATGGCTTATTTGTAACTATTCCAAATAATATTTTGTTTATATTGAAAAACTCTAATACAACATCTATCCCTTTAAATAAAAGAGATGATGTGGTCATATTTTTATGATATTCATTTAACAACTCTTGCCTATAGTTGTTAAATAATGGATCATCTTTGGATAAGTTAAAACCTATTTCAGTAAGTTTTACAGACCCATCGGAAACATGATTTCTTATAATACTGTCATCAAGCGGCTCCTTATGATTATTTTTCAGCACATTGTTTAAAGACAGTACAAAATCTGGTGCTGTATCAATGAGCGTTCCATCAAGATCAAATAAAACAAGCTTAGTTTTATAGTTTTTTTGCATACATCAAAAAATTTACACCAAGATCATTATTAAATTTGGCTTTGTGGGTGATTGGGTTATAAAACATGCCCTTAGACTCTAATAATTCTAAGTTTGCTTTTCTTACATAAGATGCCAAAGAAGATGGCTTGATAAACTTTTCAAATTCATGAGTTCCCTTAGGTAGAATATTAAAAATGTATTCAGCACCAACTATTGCTGTTATCCATGAACGTGGGGTTTTATTTATTGTAGACAGAAACAAGTGTCCATTAGGTTTTAAAAGGTCGCAACATGCTTGAACAAGTAACTTTGGATCAGGTACATGTTCAAGTACTTCAAGGCAAGTAACAACATCATATTTTTTGTCTGATGAACTTAAAAGATTCTCAGCAGTTGATTCAATATATGTTATCGCTTTTTTATTTTTATCAGCATGCAATTGTGCTATTTTTATGCCAGGACCCGCTGCATCAATGCCTGTCACATTTCCACCAAAATCATGAAGTGCTTCAGATAATAGTCCTCCGCCACAACCAACATCTAAAATTTCTTTACCATTACATGTTATTTTATCTTCAATATAATTAGCTCTTAAAGGATTAATTACATGTAGAGGTTTAAAATCACCATTTTTATCCCACCATTTTTCAGCAAGCTCAGCAAATTTAGTTACTTCTTGTTGGTCTATATTCATTGCAGTATTCTACAACATTATTAAATCATTAATATATAAGTTAATTTATTTGAATAAGTGTAGTAAAACTACAAGCATTTTTTTAATTTTTATAGGTTTTCAAGGTGTTTAGAAATTGAATTGACATTTTAATTTGAATGAGATTTACTTCACTACATAACTAATTATTTTAATAATTTTGATAATTTCAGCATTAAAATCTTCTGACAAATTAGATAATAGATCGCCTATTCATCCTGATACAGCATCAGCTCTTATCAAACTTGGGGCTGAGGTAAATTTTGAAACAGGTATTGGAGAGGGTATATTTGCCTCTGACAATATATTTGAAGATTTAGGCTTAAAATTATCAACTAGAGAAGAGTGTTTAAAAAGTTCTGACTTAGTTATATCAAATCAACCACTCAATATTGATGAAATATCATTGATGAAAACTGGTTCCACTTTACTTGGTATGGTTAACCCTTTTTCAAATCAAGAATTAATAGATTCCTGTGCAAAATCTAAAATAAATCTAGTTAGTATGGAATTTATTCCAAGAATAACTCGAGCACAAAAGATGGACGTCCTAAGTTCTCAGGCCAATCTAGCAGGATATGTCTCAGTGCTTGAATCGGCAAGCTTGTTATCTTCTGCACTTCCAATGATGATGACTGCAGCAGGCACTCTGAAACCTGCTAGAGTTTTTGTTATTGGTGTTGGCGTTGCTGGTCTTCAAGCAATTGCTACAGCAAAAAGACTTGGTGCAAGGGTAGAGGCATTTGATACAAGAGATGTTGTGGAAGAGCAGGTAAATTCCTTAGGCGCTAAGTTTGTAAAAATTGATTTAGGAGAAACAGGACAAACTGATCAAGGCTATGCCAAAGAATTAACTCCAGAACAGATTCAAAAACAAAAAGATCTTCAATCAGATGTATGCGCTAGATCTGATATCGTTATTACTACTGCCCAATTATTTGGAAGGCCTGCACCTCAGCTAATCGATAATAGAACAATTGAAAAAATGAAGCCTGGTAGCGTTGTTTTTGATATGGCTGTGGAGTCTGGTGGAAATGTTGAAGGGTCTTTAGTTGATGAAGTTGTTATAAAAAATGGTGTGAAAATAGTAGGTTATTCCAATTTAGCCTCAAGAGTTGCAGATCATGCATCTCTTGCACTATCAAACAACTTCAACCATTGGATATGTGATTTTCATGACAGCACTGAAAACAAAATAATTTTTGATTTTGAAGATGAAATAATAAAAAGTAGTGTCTTAGTTTATGAAGGAAATATAATCAACGAGAGGTTCAAATAATGGAGACTTATATTTTACTTGGCTTTGTTTTAATTTTATCTATTTACTTAGGCCTTGAGTTAATTGCAAAAGTTCCAAGCACACTCCATACCCCTCTTATGTCTGGGGCTAACGCAATTTCCGGTATCGCTCTTGTGGGAGCTCTTGTACTTTCTACAGATTCAGACTTGCAGAACACCATTGCCTTTCTTGCTGTTACATTTGCATCTATAAATGTATTTGGTGGTTACTTAGTTACTAATAGAATGTTAAAAATGTTTAAAAAGAAATAATTATGACTTTCCTATCCGAAATATCAGCAATTCAAAATATTGTTTACATTTTTTCATCAATCTTATTCATAACCGGTATCAAAATGCTTGGTAAAGAGGACACTGCCGTAAAAGGTAATTTCTTCTCTGCTTTAGCAATGTTTATTGCAGTAGGCATCACAATAATTGATATAGTTAATCCTATAGTGCTCTTAGGAGGCATTATTTTAGGAGCAATCATAGGTTCTGTTATAGCACTTAAGGTAAAAATGACATCAATACCTGAAATGGTAGCTTTATTTAATGGATTTGGTGGTTTGGCAACATTCTTGATCGCATGGTCTGAGTTTAATTCAACACCAGATAACCTCTTTCAGCATATTTTAGTTATGACCACTTTATATATAGGTGGCGTTACTTTTACAGGAAGTCTAATTGCTTATGGAAAGTTGGCTGAAAAAATCAAAATTGCAAAGACATCTATAATTACAAAAGTACTCACAACTATTTTTTATGCTTCATTAGCATTCTTACTATATTCAGCTTTTGTTACACCATTCCTTGTTGTAAATTTTGAATTCTTTACTGTTTTAATAGTCTTAACACTCATTGGCGGTATTGGATTTGTTCTCCCAATTGGTGGTGGTGACATGCCTGTTGTAATTTCTTTACTTAACTCTTTTTCAGGAATTGCCGCAGCCTTTGCTGGATTATTATTATTGAACAATGTTCTGATTGTTGCTGGATCACTTGTTGGCGCGAGCGGACTTATTTTGACAGTAATTATGGCTAAAGCTATGAATAGGTCCATAAGTAATATTTTGTTTGTTGGTTATGCAAGTTCTGGTTCAAGCAGCTCGTCATCTGAAGAACAGGGTGAGGTTAGCCCAATAAGTGTTTCAGATGCATACTTGATATTAGAAAGTGCTAGCTCAGTTTTAATTATTCCTGGCTATGGTATGGCTGTGGCACAAGCACAGCATGTTGTAAGGGAGCTTGGAGAGTTATTAGAAGATAATGGTACTGAGGTCAAATATGGAATACATCCAGTTGCAGGAAGAATGCCTGGCCATATGAATGTTCTTTTAGCTGAGGCAAATGTTCCATATGATGTTCTTGCAGAACCTGAAGATGTTAATCCAACAATGGATGCTGTAGATGTTGCCGTTGTTATAGGAGCTAATGATGTTGTCAATCCATCTGCAACCGAGGAGCCTGGAAGCCCTATTTATGGCATGCCCATTATTGAGGTTCATAATGCGAAAACAGTTTTTGTATTAAAAAGATCAATGTCATCTGGTTTTGCAGGAGTCCAAAATCCATTATTCTTTAAACAAAATACAAGAATGCTTTTTGGTGATGCCAAAGAGTCTATTGGTGGACTAGTTTCAGAATTTAAAGAATAAATCACTAGTTATTTATGTTAAAATAAGTTCTTAATTAAGGACCTATTTTTTAACAAAAAAGACTATCAAAATGAGTGATTTCGCAAAAGAAGTAATATCAGTAAATATAGAAGATGAACTTAAACAGTCTTATCTTAGTTATGCATTAAGTGTTATTCACGGAAGAGCTCTTCCAGATATTAGAGATGGCCTTAAGCCAGTCCATAGAAGAATTCTCTTTGCAATGTACGATCTTAAAAACTCTTATAATAAACCTTATAAAAAATCTGCCAGAGTCGTAGGTGACGTCATCGGAAAGTACCATCCTCATGGTGATAGTGCAGTCTATGACGCTATGGTAAGAATGGCTCAAGATTTCTCTATGAGATATCCAATAGTTGAAGGTCAAGGAAATTTTGGATCGATTGATGGTGATCCTCCAGCTGCCATGAGATATACAGAAGTGAGAATGGCCAAAATTACCGACCAGATGTATGGAGATCTTGAAAAGGAAACTGTTTCTTATTCACCAAATTATGATGGAAGTGAATTTATACCAGACGTTCTGCCTACTAAAATTCCAACTCTGCTTGTAAATGGCTCATCTGGTATTGCTGTTGGTATGGCTACTAATATACCGCCTCATAATTTAACTGAAGTGTTAAATGCATGCATTAATCTTATTAATGAACCTAATCTTTCAATTGATGATTTAATAAAAGATATATCAGGGCCTGATTTTCCAACTGGTGGAACTATTGACGGAAGGGCGGGCATATATGAGGCGTATAAAACTGGAAGAGGAATCATCCACACAAGATCAAATACATCTATCGAAGAAGATGAAAAATCAGGAAAACAGTCACTTATTGTTAATGAAATTCCCTATATGGTTAACAAAGCAAGAATGCTTGAAAAAATTGCTGAACTTGTAAAAGATAAAAAAATTGAAGGTATTACTGAAATAAGAGATGAGTCTGACAAAGATGGGCTTAGAGTTGTTATAGAGGTCAGAAAAGGAGATTCTGTTGAGGTTCTTGAAAATAACCTTTTTGCACAAACACAACTAGAACAATCTTTTGGTATAAATTTCACTGTCCTTGTTGATGGTCAGCCCAAGGAAGTAAATCTTAAAGAGATGCTTGAGGCTTTTGTTAAGCATCGAAAAGATATTATTACTAAAAGAACTCAATATGATCTTAGAAGAGCTAAAGAAAGAGGTCATATAGTTGAAGGCTTGATGGTGGCAATAGCTAACATCGATGAAGTAATAACAATTATTAAGAAATCTAAAGATCCTAAGCTTGCAGCAGAAGCCTTATGCAAGAAAGATTGGAAAGCTGGACCTGTTGAAGCTATTCTCAAAAAAGTTGGAAGTGATGCATGCAAACCAAAAGGCCTCAATAAAGAATTAGGGATTAAAGGAAAAAAATATAAACTTTCTTCTGAACAAGCAAAAGCAATTTTAGAGCTTAGGCTTGCAAGACTTACAGGCCTTGAACAAGATAATTTAAGTAACGAATTTGCTGATATTGTTGCAAAAATTATTGATTTGCAAAAAATACTTGATGATAAAGAGGTTCTGAAAGCTCTTATGATTTCAGAACTTGAAGAAGTTAAAAATAATTTTGGTGACGAAAGAAGGACATTAATAAATGATACTCGCCGTGGTATCACTAATGAAGATCTTATTCCAGAAGAAATGAGGGTGCTAACTGTTTCTAGAAGTGGTTATGCAAAAACTCAACCACTTGATGAGTATAGAGAGCAAAAAAGAGGCGGCCAGGGTAAGGCTGCTGCTGCAGTAAAAGAAGAAGATTTGATCCAAAACTTATATGTATTAAGTAGCCATATGCAAATTTTATGCTTCACGACTAAGGGCAAAGTATTTTGGTTAAAAGTTTATGAAATTCCAGTGGCATCAAGAACATCTAAAGGCAGGCCTCTGGTTAACATGTTAAATCTAGATGACGATGAGTCAGTTAGTGATATTTTGCCAGTGACGGAATTCTCAGATAGCCAATACATTTTTATGGCAACAAAAAAAGGCACTACTAAGAAAACTAGTTTAAGTCTTTTTGCAAAAAAATATAAATCAGGTATCAAAGCAATAAATCTTGATGACGATGATAAATTAATTGGTACAGCAATTACTTCAGGGGATGATGAAATACTTCTTGCAGCTTCTTCTGGTAAGTTAATAAGGTTCAACGAATCTCATGTACGTGCCATGGGTCGAACAGCAAGGGGTGTTAGAGGAATTAGGCTTAAGAAAGATGAAAAACTAATCTCACTAATGGTTGGAGATCCTCTTAAAACTATTTTATGTGTTTCTGAAAATGGCTATGGAAAGAAAACAAAACTTGATGACTTTCCTTCTCATAATAGAGGTGGTCAAGGTGTCATTTCAATGAAAACAAGTGACAGAAATGGTTGTATGGTAGCCGCTGCTCTTGTTGAGGATGAGGATGGAATAATGCTCATAAGTGATAAAGGTACTATGATAAGAACTTCAGTTACCCAAGTGCCAACATTAAGTAGAAATACTCAAGGCGTAAAAATTATCTCACCCAAAGAAGGTGAAAAGTTAATAGAATGTGTCACCATCCCCAATGAAGAGGATGATGATGAGGAATAGTGCGTAAGTGGAACTTCTGCGCTGGTCCCGCAGTAATATCTGAAGAAGTACTCGCTGAAGTAAAAGAAGAGCTCATGGAATGGGGTAATTCTGGCATGTCAATTATGGAAATGAGCCATCGCTCAAAAATTTATGATGGCGTAGCCACTGAAGCAAAACAAGATTTTATAGATATATTGAATATACCTGACTCTCATGATGTTTTATTTCTTCAAGGCGGTGCAACTCATCAATTTTCTATGGTGCCATTAAATTTTGGAAATAAAGAGAATTCTGCTGATTATATTGTGTCTGGTTCATGGTCAAAAAAGGCTGTTTCTGAGGCATTAAAAGTTACCAGTATAAACACTATAGCTTCTTCCGAAGACTCGGGTTTTACTTCAGCACCTAGTCCAGATAGCTGGGCAATATCTAAAAATTCTTCTTATATTCACTATTGTCCTAATGAAACAATTCAAGGTGTTGCAATTCATTCACCGCCAATAACCGACAAAACACTAGTAGCTGATATGTCCTCTGTAATTCTTAGTGAGCCAATTGATGTATCAAAATTTTCTTTGATATATGCGGGGGCTCAAAAAAATATTGGGCCAGCTGGATTAACAATGGTGATAATTGAAAAAGAATTAATGAAAATGGAAAATGAAGCTTTACCTAATATTTTAAGGTACTCAAAACATTCAGAATCAGATTCAATGTTAAATACACCTCCAACATTTTCATGGTACATGGCTGGTAAAGTTTTCAAGTGGGTTAAAAAATCAGGAGGTCTGGATTATTTTCAAGAACAAAATCATAAAAAGGCTTCATCTCTTTATACTTTCATAGATAGCTCAAGTTTTTATACTAATCCAGTCTCGGTTGAAAATAGATCAATCATGAATATTCCATTTATTCTTGCTGATAACAATTTAGATACTAAATTTTTAGAAGAAGCAGAGCAGGCAGGGCTTCTTAATTTGAAAGGTCATAGGTCAGTTGGCGGAATGAGGGCTAGTATATATAATGCTATGCCTATAGAAGGTGTAAATCAGCTTATAGACTTTATGAAAGTCTTCGAAGCAAAATATGGTTAAAAATGAGTAAAGATAAATTAAAAAATTTAAGATCTAAGATAGATAAGATAGATTCTGATTTATTGAAACTAATACAGCGAAGAGCTTCGTTGGCTGTAGACATAGGAAAAATTAAGTCAAAAATTAGTCCAAATACATCTTTTTATAAGCCTGATCGAGAGGCTAATATTTTAAGAAATATATTAAAAGCAAATGAAAATGGTGCTTTATCAAATACTAAAGTGAGGAGTATTTATAAAGAATTAATTTCAGGCTGCTTATCCTTAGAAGAAGCATTAAAAATATCATATTTAGGACCAGAGGGAACTCATTCTGAGGCTGCTGTTGATAATCATTTTGGTTCATTGGTTTCTCGAATTCCATCACCAACAATAGATGATGTTTTCTATCAAGTCATCAATGGTGATACAGATATAGGTGTTGTTCCAGTTGAAAATTCATCTGAGGGAGTTATTAACACTACATTAAACTGCTTAGCTGATAATGAAAATATTTCTATTATTGGCGAAATATATTTAAATATTGATCATCAACTTGCCTCAGGAAATAAGTTTGATCTTAAAGATGCTTTTGCGATAGCCTCTCACCCGCAGGCTCTCGGTCAATGTAGCAAATGGATTGAGAAGAATATTGGATCGATTAAAAGGTTGGAAATGCCTAGCTCAGCTGTAGCAGCCAAGTATGCAAAAGAAAATAAAAATATTCTCTGCATAGTTAATTCCTTAGCTATAGAAAAATATAAACTTAAACTCCAAAAAAGTAATATTCAAGATTATTCTGAAAATAAAACAAGATTCCTAGTTATTGGTCAAAATGAAATATTATCTACTGGTAAAGATAAGACATCTTTTCTAATTCAAACTGTTAATAATCCTGGCGCATTAATAAATATATTAAGGCCTTTTGAAAAAAAGAAGATTAATTTAAGCAAAATTGAGACTAGGCCATCAAGAGGAAATATTGATTCGCATGACTTCTTTGTAGATTGTGAAGGTCACCAATTTGATAATAAGTTAAAGCTAGCTATAAAAGAAGTAAGGTCAACAGGATCTCTGGTTAGAGTCCTTGGTTCGTATCCTCAACATATATGAGCAATCTCTTTGATCATTTAAATAAAGGTATTCCAGACCTACATCCATATGAACCAGGAAGGTCGATAGAAGATGTTATTGCAGAATATCAACCAGAAAAAATTGTTA